>JAWLEN010000110.1:0-7551 GCA_041686095.1 Candidatus Aminicenantota bacterium | reverse complement strand
CAATATCCATTTTTCATACCTTCCCAAATACAGAGGAGCCTCTCCAGTGCAGTGGGCTCTCTTGAACGGAGAAAGCCAAACAGGTATCACTATCTTCCGGCTTAATGAAAAAATGGATCAAGGAGAACTATTAGCCCAAAAAAGGGTTCCTATCTATCCCCAAGAAAATTCTCTGGAACTGGAAGAGCGGTTAGCTGAAATAGGAGCCGCTTTTTTGGTTGAAACATTATCTCAAATAAAAAAAATAAATCCACTTCCCCAAGATCACACCAAAGCCACTTACGCTCCTCTCATCAAGAAAGAAGACGGGAGAATAAGCTGGGAAAAAGATGCTGAATCTATATATAATCAGATAAGAGCTTTCACTCCCTGGCCTTCATCCTTTACATTTTTAAATAAAATCCGCATCAAAATCATCAAAGCCAAACATCTCAAACAAAAAACAGAAACATCCGCTTCTCCTGGAGAAATAACGGAGATAAACGAAAAGGGGATCACGGTATGCTGCGGTCACAACACACAGCTTCTCATTGAAGAACTCCAACCTGAGAATAAAAAATCCATGAAAGCCTATTCTTTTTCTTTGGGAGCCCGCATCAAACCCGGCGACACCTTCCACTAAGCTCTGCGCTGATCCTGATTTATTCACGAGTCGAGCTTGCGGTAGATGCGAGGCACGAGGCATGAAGACGTGGTCTTTCACTTCGAATGCCTTGTAACGAAGCAGATACCGTAAGATCGGCTCGCCTGGAAGGTAAAATATGTATGCATAAAGATAAAAATAGAATCAGAAACAAACGGAGAATGTAAAATTTTTATATAGTACTACCTAAGAGGACTAATCTTGATAAATTTGTATGGAAATGCATACATATTTTATGAATGAATCGGGATTAGTTGTCGAGTATGTAATACCACGGATTTAAAGACTTCCCATTTAGACGGACTTCATAATGAACATGGGGACCTCTTGATTTACCGGTTGATCCAATTAATCCGATGGTATCCCCTCTTTTTACTTTTTGGCCTGGTTTGACCAGGTATTTACTGAGATGACAGTACACAGTGACAAAACCTGTTTTGGGATGACTTATCTTTATGGTTCTGCCGCCTATTTTATCACTCTTTGTTTGGATCACGATTCCATCTGCGGTGGCAATCACAGGATTTCCATTCTGAGTGGCAATGTCAACTCCCCGGTGAAAAACTCTTTTGCCTGTGAATGGATCGTCTCTCCATCCATAAGGAGATGACCAATATCCCTGAGTCGGCATGATGCTGGGAGTCTGGGCCAGCTCCAATTCTTGGCTCTCGAAATAATTATTTAATACACCAAAATTTTTATCAATTCCCTCGGCTTTTTCTCCTAATTCATCCAAACGGGAAAGATCGCTTTGTGGCTCACTGATGATCTGATCTGGAATATCACTGCTCCCCCCCACTCCGGGCTCTCCTTGGATCATTTCTTCGGCCTTAAACCCAGCCATGATATTTAATTTTTTGGTATACCTTTCAAAGTCCTGGATTTTTGCATTTAAACTGTCTATGGATTTTTTATATTGAGAAAGAATACTGGATTGTTCCTGATATGCCACCACTAGTTTTTTATATTTACTGCGGGTTCCATTCATATCAATGTAATCAATGAGAAATAGAGTGAGGGCAATAAAAATAAACACCGTTATTCCCGCGGTTATTTGAATGGCCTTTTTTGATAAAGAATAATTCCTTTGGATTCCTTTTTTATGCGGTATTATAATTAAAGATAAGTATTTTTTGTGCATTATTCCCTCTTTGAGTACCAAATTAAATGCTCAATGTCAAGTTTATTCATCTGACTCAATCAATTTTATTTTGAATTTTGTTGAAATCTCTTTTTTATCCAATCAACTATTTTAGTGGTGGAAGCTCCTGGGAGAAACACCTCTGAAATTCCTATTTTTTTAAGACCTGGAACATCTTTTTCAGGAATAATTCCTCCGGCAATGACTTTTATATCACTCCCTCCCTGTTCTTTAAGTAATTCCATAACTTTTGGAAACAAAACACTATGAGCCCCAGAAAGTATGCTGAGGCCTATGACATCCACATCTTCTTGAATGGCTGAACTAACAATCTCCTCAGGAGTTCTTCTCAGTCCGGTATAAATGACTTCAAATCCCGCATCCCTTAGCGCTCTGCAGATCACTTTAGCACCTCTGTCATGACCATCCAATCCTGGCTTTGCTACAAGCACTCTTATCTTCTTTTCCGGCATTCAGTCCTCCTTTTTTAAATATAGAGCCTAATAAGTTATGGGTTCCTGATACCTTCCAAAAACCTCTGCCATTGTTTCCATGATTTCACCCAAAGTAGCGTACTCCCTAACACATTCCAATATATAAGGCATCAGATTTTCATTATCATTGGCTGCCTTTTTTAAATCACTCAAACTGTTTTTTACTTTAGAGTTGTTTCGGGTCTTTCTAATTTTCTTTAGTCTTTTGAGCTGATTCTCTGCAACTTGCTCATCTATCTCGAGAAGGGATATGGGTTCATGTTCACTTTGAAAAGAATTGACCCCCACTATTAATTTTTCCTTTTTTTCCAGAGCTTTCTGGTAATCATAGGAGCTGTCAATGACCTCCTTTTGAGGAAATCCCATTTCTATGGCTTTAACCATTCCCCCCATATCATCAATTTTTTTTATGTAATCTTCCGCTTCTTCCTCCATCTCATTGGTTAATCTCTCGATAAAATAAGACCCGCCTACTGGGTCAATGGTATTGGTCACTCCGCTTTCATGAGCAATGATCTGCTGAGTCCTCAGAGCAATGGTCACTGCTTCTTCAGAAGGAAGAGCATAAGTCTCATCCAAAGAATTGGTATGGAGGGATTGAGTCCCCCCTATTACAGCGGCAAGAGCCTGAATCGCCACCCTGACCACATTGTTGTAAGGCTGCTGAGCCATTAGGGACACACCAGAAGTTTGTGTATGAAACCTGAGAAGCCAAGAACGCTTATTTTTAGTTCCAAACCTCTCCTTCATTATTTTGGCCCACAGCCTTCTCGCAGCCCTAAACTTAGCTATTTCTTCAAAAAAATCATTATGAGAATTGAAAAAGAAAGAAAGTCTTGGAGCAAAATCATCGATCTCTAATCCTCTCTTTAAAGCCCATTCTACATACTCAATTCCATCCCTTATGGTGAAGGCTAATTCCTGCACTGCCGTGGAACCTGCCTCTCTTATGTGATATCCAGAGATAGAAATGGTGTTCCATCTTGGAACTTTCTTTGAACCATACTCAAAAGTATCTACGATCAATCTCATGGAAGGTTCCGGAGGAAAAACAAATGTCTTCTGGGCAATGTATTCTTTCAGCATATCATTTTGTATGGTTCCTGATATCACCTCAGAGGGAACGCCCTGCTTTTCTGCCACAGCAATATACATAGCCCATAGAACAGCTGCAGGAGGATTGATTGTCATAGAAGTGGTGATTTTATCAAGAGGAATTCCATCAAAAAGAATCTCCATATCAGCCAGAGAGTCAATGGCCACTCCACATTTTCCTATCTCTCCGACAGCAAGAGGATGATCAGAATCCATTCCCATAAGGGTGGGGAGATGAAAAGCAACGCTCAACCCGGTTTGACCCTGTTTTAAAAGATATTTGTATCTCTTATTTGTGTCTTCAGCACTTCCAAATCCTGAAAATTGGCGCATGGTCCAAAGCCTGCCGTGATACATAGTGGGATGAATTCCCCGAGTGTAGGGATATTCTCCAGGGAAAGAAAGGTCCTTTTTGTGGTCGAAATCCTCCAAGTCTTCCGGAATATAAAGTTCCTTTATCTTTTTGCCAGAGATGGTAGTTAGAGTTTTTTCCCCAGCCTTTGTTTTTTTCAATCCTTCTAAATATTTATCTTTTTTCCACTTCTCATAATCTTTCTTCAATTGAACCATCTCCTTTTAATATCCAACATCTTATAATTCAGGTTATTTAAATTATCAAAATTAAAACAAATTCTCAACTACAGAGAACCGCACCTCCATTCACATTTAACACCTCACCCGTGATATGCTTTGCATAGTCAGATATAAGAAAAAGCACAGGACCTGCAATGTCTTCGGGCAGAGGGATTCTTTTCAAGGGAATGCTTTCCTTGATTTTGTTTTTGTAATCTTTATCCTTGAACACATCTGAACACATATCTGTATCCACCCACCCCGGAGCCACACAATTCACTCTTATTTTATAAGGAGCCAGTTCAACCGCAAGAGACTTGGTTAAAGAGACCAAAGCCCCTTTGCTGGAAGCATAATGGGAATGAAACGCCTCTCCCCTGACCGCTGCTGTAGAAGATATATTGACAATGCATCCTTGATGCGCTTTCTTCATAATAGGGACCACAGAATTGGTGACAAAAAAAACACCATCTAAATTTATTCTTATGGTTTCTTCCCAAATCCGATAGTCCATTTGCCCCATTTCTCCATAAGTCCAAATTCCTGCATTATTGATTAATATGTCTAGTTTTCCCCACCTGTCTCTGATCTGACCAACCATTGATTCCGCCTGTTTTCTTTGAGAAAGATCAGCCTTAAATATCAGGCACTTTGTTGATCCTTGTTCTATCCTTGACTTAACTTCAAGGGCTGCTTCCTTATTTTGAGCATAATTAATAGCTACGTCAACGCCCGCTTCAGCCAGCATCAAAGCGCAGGCTCTTCCTATACCTCTTGAACCTCCTGTGACCAGAGCTTTCTGTCCAGTTAATCGAAACATAAGGTCTCCTTATCCTGAAATACTCATAAAAGAATAATCATACTTTCATTATTCTTTCATTTGACTATATCCCTTTCATACTCCAAATTAGATCTCTCTATTTTATCAAACTGAAGATATCTGTAAATCTCTTCTTGATAGGGATTTATTTTCTTTGAGAATACTGAAAAATATTTCTCTGGAGTTGGGAGCTTTCCCTCGAGAGCCGTGACAGCAGCCAACTCTGCAGAACCCAGATAAACCCGCGTGTCATCTCCCATCCGGTTGTCAAAGTTACGGGTAGAGGTTGATAAAACTGTTGATTTTGGACGCACACGAGCTTGGTTCCCCATGCATAATGAACATCCTGGAAGCTCAGTTCGAGCTCCCACACTTGAATACAGAGAATAATATCCTTCTTTCTTTAATTGGGCTCTATCCATCTTGGTAGGGGGGGTCAACCAAACTCTAGTTTTGAGATAGTCTTCTCCTTCAAATACTTTTCCTGCCGCTCTAAAATGTCCTATATTGGTCATGCAGGACCCGATAAAAACTTCATCGATTGAGTCACCAGCTACTTCAGAGAGGAGCTTCACATCATCCGGGTCATTGGGGCATGCCAGAATAGGTTCTGTGATTTCATCTAAATCAATTTCCATCACTTCCGCATACTTGGCATTGGAATCTCTTTTTAATAAAACAGGATTGTCCAACCACTTCTGACAGTCTTGGATACGCTGTCTTAAAGCATCAGGATCCTGATACCCGTCTTCAATCATTCTCTCCATCAAAGCTATATTACTTCTTATATACTCCTCAACTTTTTTCTCGCTCAAAGCAATAGTTCCCCCAGCTGCGGAACGCTCAGCTGTGGCATCTGTGAGTTCAAATCCCTGTTCCACAGTAATCTCAGGGAGGCCTTCTATTTCTATGATTCTGCCATTAAAGATATTTTTCTTTCCTTCTTTTTCGACCGTGAGCAGTCCTTTTTTTATGGCAAAATAAGGAATCGAATTCACCACATCTCTCAAAGTGATGCCCGGTTTCAATTTCCCGGAAAATTTAACCAGAACAGACTCAGGCATATCCAGAGGCATAAAACCTAAAGTTCCCGCAAAAGCCACCAATCCCGAACCTGCAGGGAAACTAAGGCCTAAGGGAAATCGGGTATGGGAGTCTCCACCAGTGCCCATGGTATCAGGAACAAGAAGACGGTTAATCCATGAATGGATGATGCCATCCCCGGGTCTGATGGCAAGCCCTTTTCTCTCAGTGACAAATTTTGACAGCGATTCATGCATATCCACGTCAGCAGATTTTGGATAAGCCGCTGTGTGGCAAAATGTCTGCAGAAAAAGCCCGGATTGAAATTCCATGCAAGCCAGTTCTTTTAACTCATCAGCGGTCATAGGACCTGTGGTATCCTGCGATCCAACCGTGGTCATCTTGGGCTCAACTGATGAATCGGGAAGCACACCTTCAGTTCCACAAGCTTTACCCACTATTTTCTGGGCCAGTGAAAAACCCTGACCTTTTTTAGGGACCGGATTATCATGGATCAAGAATACTTTCGAGGCTGACAATCCAAGAACCTTTCTAGCCTTATTGGTTAAAGAACGTCCGATAATCAGAAAAACTCTTCCTCCTGCCCTGTATTCATCTCTAAGCGTTACAGGCTTTATCTTAAAATCAGTGATTTTTTTATCCTTTTCATCAAGTATCTCCCCTGCTTCTGTATCAAGGGTGATGACCTGTCCTCTTTTTATTTTTGATACATCACACATGAGAGGAAGACCGCCCGAATCTTCCACTGTATTGAAAAATATAGGAGCGATCAGTCCACCCAGGACAATACCCTCCCTCCTTTTATTCGGAACATAGGGAATGTCTTGTCCTATATGCCATAAAAGAGAGTTAGCTGCTGACTTTCGGGATGACCCGGTCCCCACCACATCTCCAACAAAAGCGACTCGATGTCCTTCTTCTCTGAACTTTTTAATGGTTTCAATGCCGTCTGAAAATCGAGCCTCTCCCATGGAAAGCGCGTGAAGAGGAATATCCGGTCGGCTCCAGGCATGTTTGGCAGGAGAAAGATCATCGGTATTGATCTCACCATCCACTTTATAGACTTTTAAGGTTATTCTTTTGGGAAATACAGGTTTTGATTTAAACCATTCTCCCTCTGCCCATGAATTAAGGACTTCTTGGGCTAACTTATTGCTTTTCGCCAGATCCACAATCTCATCAAAAGAATTATATATTAAAATAGTTTTTTTAAGAGCCTGAGCTGCCTCATACGCGAGCTGATCCTGCTCAAGAAGAGATATCAGCGGCCTAATATTATAACCGCCCAGCATAGTGCCTAATAAAAATATGGCCTTTTTTTCATCAATGACAGGGGAAGATAATTTACCCTGAGCAATTTTGCCCAACCATTCTGCCTTGACTTCAGCCGAAGGATCCACACCCGGGGCAACCCTCATTGATAAAAGATCAAAAAGGATATCTCCTTTCCCTTCTGGAGGACTTTCCAATTTCTCACATACCTCCTTGACCTGCTGCGGATTCAAAGGAAGAGGAGGGATTCCTAATTTTTTTCTCTCTTTTTCATGCTCAAAATATGATTCTAACATGTTTTATAACTCCTAAATATTTTTTTTATATGATACATACCGACCTTTTAATGAATAATCCAGGTTGATCTAAAAATGATGATATAATAGAAAAAACAAAAGTTCAAATGAACATGAATCAAAATTTTTATTTTTGATTTATTTGATTTTGTTTTTAAAAAATTATAATATTT
>JAWLEN010000109.1:5203-7556 GCA_041686095.1 Candidatus Aminicenantota bacterium | reverse complement strand
CTAAACATTGTTACAGGTTAGTATACATGATTGCTCTAAAAAAATTAATGGTAAAAAATTTCTGCGGATTGCTTTATCCGTGAGATTCTGGTATTTTGTTTATTTCGACATATGAAAAGGAGGAACTCATGATTAAAAATATCTTCGTCCTATCATTGGCTCTTGTTTCACTGCTTTTTTTTAAAGTGAATACAAATGCAGAGGAGAATACAATTCTTGTTGAAATACAAACCACCAAAGGAGACCTGGCTTTAGAACTTTATAAAGACAAAGCTCCTTCCACAGTGGAAAATTTCTTGTCTTATGTGGATGAAAAATTCTATGACGGAACAATTTTTCACCGAGTGATCAAAGGGTTTATGATCCAGGGCGGGGGCCTCACTCCTGATTTTATAGAGAAAGAAGCTAAAACCCCCATTAATAATGAAGCCGATAATGGATTGAAGAACAAAAAATACACCATTGCCATGGCCAGAACATCTGACCCTCACAGCGCCACCTGCCAGTTCTTCATCAACCATGCGGACAATGCCTTTTTAGATTACACAGCCAAAACAGTAGACGGCTGGGGATACTGCGTTTTCGGAAAAGTCATTGAAGGCACAGACACTGTGGAAGCCATTGCCAACACTACCACCACCACAGCTCATGGAATGCGCGATGTTCCTACTGAAACCATTAAGATTATCTCTATAAGGAGAAAATGAAATCAGATTTAGTTGATTGGGCCTTTTCTTTCTTCCATTTATTTCTTCTTTTAAGTGTCTTTATCTATGCTTTTGTTTCCCTGTTCATGGGAAACACCCTCAGATTTGGAATCATAATGTTTTGTCTCGGAGTTTACTATTTTCTGGTTCTTCATAAAAACGTAATGAAGGAAATCAAACGGACCAAAAAAAAAGGAGGAACCGATGAAATTCAGGAATAATATTACTTTTATTCTGGCTGCCTTGGTTTTGTTTTCCTGTGTGTTCGCCCAGGAAACAGACAAAAACATATCCAAAGGTCTTGAATTTATCAATCCTGAGGATGCCTATGAATATGTTAAAATCATGGCTTCTCCAAAATATGAAGGCCGCCACACCGGACATCCCGGATACAAAGCAGCGGCGGAATGGGCGGCAGAAAAATTTAAAAGCTGGGGACTCAAGCCTATTCTTGACGACAGTTATCTTCAGCCTTTTGAATCCCCTTATACTGTAGTGGAAAGCGCTGAGATGACTCTTTTTAAAACCAGCGAAAAAGAGGGAATCAAGCTGGATAAGGAAAAAGATTTTCTCCCGCTTCTTGCCAGTGACACCGGGGACAACAAAGCTGGAGTGGTTTTTGCCGGATGGGGCATCTCAGCTCCTGAACTGGGATATGACGACTATGCTGGATTGAATGTGGAGGGAAAATTTGTGCTCTGTTTTAGAGGAACTCCGGATCCCAGTGAAAAAGCTTTCCAAAAACATGATGAACACCGCCACCGGATGAAAACCGCCAAAGACAAAGGCGCTCTGGGCATATTTTACATCTATCCCGAACCCATAGCCAATCCCAATATGGACTGGATCCAAGACTTCACTCCTGCTGTGATCAGTGAAAAAATCGCTGATATGATGTTTGAAGAAAAAGAAATTCATTCCCCAGATCTTAAAAAGGACCTCTTGACCTATAAAAAACCCCTCTCTTTCCCTCTTTCCTCAAAAATCGCTTATAAAGTCTCTTCCCGTCATTTTCCGGATGGAATGGGCTACAACATCGCAGGATATGTGGAGGGATCAGATCCGGAGCTGAAGAAGCACTGCCTAATCTTCGGAGCACATTTTGACCACTGCGGAAAACACATGGGACTTTTATTTGCCGGAGCTGACGACAATGCCAGCGGCAGCGCTGTGGTGATGGAGATAGCTGAAGCTTTCTCTAACCTGGAAGCCAAAACAAAACGGTCCGTGCTGTTCGTGCTTTTCGGAGCCGAGGAAAAAGGACTGCAGGGCTCACATTTTTTTGCAGATCACATCCCTTCTGCTTTTGAAAAAGTGGACGGCATGTTCAATTTTGACATGGTAGGAGAAGGAGACGGCACCTCTTGTTCCATGACCCCGGAGCCCAAAGAACTCCATCAAATCATGGAACAAGCTGATGAATCCGTAAATATATTAAGGCGGACCCGTTTTTTTAGAGGAGTAGGAGTCAGAGGTTCTGACTATGTTCCCTTTTATCAAAAAGGAATCCCCTGTGCTTCTTTTGCTTCCAATGGACCCCATATTGATTATCACGGCACAGGAGATACGATTTACCGGATCAATCCGGATATCATGGCCGATATCGCCAAACTGGCCTTTATCGCCGGATACCACTGGGCCAACCG
>JAWLEN010000109.1:0-5103 GCA_041686095.1 Candidatus Aminicenantota bacterium | reverse complement strand
GTGAGCTCCACTCCAAAATCCACAATATTGGTCCACACCACAGGAGTGAGCTTCTCATAGTGGATCAAATACTTTTTGGCCATATGGGATATTCTCTCTCTCACTGATTCGCCATGGTCAAGTTCATCTTTGATGGCGGCATCCAGGATGATTTTCTTGGCTTTTTCCCAATCACTTTCAAAAGTGACGACTATTTTAATCTCGTTCCATATGTACTCAAATCCACGGGTGTAATTAAAGATATCTTCGGTAAATATCTTGCCGTTAGGACAGTGGACCACCCGTCCTGTACTCTGGTCAGAACCCACCCAGTTGCCGATTTCAAGAAGAGAAGTGTAAAAAAGACGGATATCGATCACATCCCCCTTCATATCTCCTATTTGAACCCGGTCTCCGGTATCATAGGGCCTTCTGATAAGAAGCAGCAACCAACCAGCAATCGAGGTGATAGGCTGGTGTAAAGCTAAGGTCAAGCCAGCTCCTCCGATCCCTATCAGCGTGGCGATGGATGTCTGCTCTTTCAGCCAAATCAGAATGATATTGATGATAGCCAGCGCAGATACAATGTACACTACGGCCTTTCGAGCTGTGTACTGCTTTTTTCGATCAGTAACCGTTTTATTGATAATCCGGTTGATCAGAAGAGAGATGATATAAGCCACCAAGATGGTCAGAATTGAAAACAGTAACTTTTGGATATTTGGCGATTGGAGATATTCCAGCATTTTGCTTATTTTCCTTATACCACAGCTAACCTGACCTATTCAAAAAAAACCTTGCATCTGCAGCAAGCTCGGCTCGTGAATAATCCAGGCTAATTCAATAATACCACATGAGTTGTCTTTTAAGCCAGTAAAAGCGACTCTTCTTTATTAACACTTAAATAAAACATATAATAATGATAAACAGAGTCTGAAATTAAATCCCAAAAAGAATGAATAAGGAGGTCCCAAAATGGATATTAACTCATTATTAATGGCAGTGAAGGATTGGCTTCTTTCCTCAGGTATCAAAATAGTTCTGATTCTCATTGCTCTTTTTGTGGTGCTCAAACTGGTAAAAAGTTTTTCCAAAAGAAGCTCTAAACTGTTTCTCAAAAAAAGAGATGATGAAGAATCCAAAAAAAGGGCTGAGACTATAAGCTCAGTGATAACAAACACTATGAGTGTCACAGTTGTGACACTGGCTTTGCTTATCCTTATAGGCCAAATCGGCATTGAAATCGGCCCTCTTTTGGCTGCTGCAGGAATTGCGGGCTTAGCCATCGCCTTTGCCGGACAGAGTCTGGTCAAAGACATCCTCAATGGTTTCTTTATCCTTCTTGAAGACCAGATCAGAGTGGGAGATATTGTGGAAGTGGGAGGAATATCCGGAGTTGTGGAAAATATAAACCTAAAACTGACCCGGCTTCGGGACTTAGAAGGAAACGTTCACTTCATCCCCAACTCCTTGATTGATATTGTGGCCAACAAAACCAAAGAATACTCCTGTTATCTCCTGGATATCGGTGTGGCTTACAGAGAAGATGCGGATGAAGTGATGGAAGTTATAAAGCAAATCGATGAGGAAATGCGCCGTGACCAGGATTGGAAGGATAAGATCCTCCAGCCCATTGAAATCTTTGGTCTGGACCGATTCGACGACTCAGCCGTGGTGGTGAGAGCCCGGACACGGACTCTTCCTGCCAAGCAGTGGGGCGTGGGCAGAGAATTCAAGCGCCGGATCAAAAAAAGATTCGATGAAATGGATATTGAGATCCCCTTTCCCCACACCACCCTTTATATGGGACAGGATAAAGACAAATCATCTCCTCCTCTTCATGTGCAGATGGGAAAAAACAGAGCATCCCAGTAAAAAATTTATTTGATAAACTTGAATTGGGATGTAAAATAAACTGAACATTTAGAAGGGAGTAAACTATGTCAAAAAAAATAATTTCAACCCTCATTGTTTTTCTGGTCATTTCCCTTGGATCTCAAGGGATGCTTTTGGCTGAAAACAAGGACTATCAACTATTGGATAAAGAGACCTTCATGGATATGGAATCCGTCTCCAGTCCCATGATCTCTCCGGACGGAAAAAACATCATTTTTGTCCGGCGGTGGGTGGATGAAAAAAAGGACCGGTACACAGGCAATTTGTGGATCGTGGATGTCCAGGGACAAAGAGTGAGAGAGCTCACCCATGGAAACTGGAGCGACTCTTCTCCGGTTTGGTCACCCTGCGGAAAAAAGATAGCCTTTCTCTCGGACCGAAGCGGCTCCGCCCAGATCCATATCATGTGGCTGGACACAAGAGAGACTGCCCAGCTCACCCACCTGAACAACTCTCCCTCAAGCCTGCGCTGGTCTCCGGACGGCCAAAAGCTCGCCTTCACCATGTTTATCAGAGACGCCGATCCTATATTAAAAGTCCAGCTTCCTAAAAAACCCAGAGGAGCTGAATGGGCCAAGTCCGCCATTATCATTGACCGTCTGTCCTGGAGACGCGACGGAACAGGGCCAGTGCCCAAAGGCTATTCCCATATCTATACCATTGACGCCCGCATAGGCGGCACTCCCAAAAAAATCACTTCGGGCGATTACTCTCATAATGACCCTCAGTGGGGAAAAAACGGAAATAAAATCTATTTCAGTGCCATCCGGAAACCAGATGCCGAATACCTTCACGGTGATACAGAGATCTACTGTGTGGATCTGAAAACTTTAGATATCACCCCTCTCACCACCAGAAAAGGCCCTGACAGGGGACCCCAAATATCTCCTGACGGCCAATGGATCGCCTACACCGGATACGATGACAAGGAATACACCAGCCATCTTTCCCATCTTTATCTCATGGACACTGAGGGAAATAACAAGCGCCTGCTGGGAAAAGATTTTCCCAACTCTCCCTATTCTGTGACCTGGGCCCAGGACAATTCAGGCCTCTACTACCTGATGGCTGAAAAAGGAGTGGCTAACATTTATTTCATATCCTTAGATGGAAAAATCGAAAAAATAACCCAGGGAAACCACTATCTTTCCGGCTTATCCATGGCTGAAAACGGACAGATCGCCTCCACCCGCTCCACTTATCACCGGCCGGGATATCTGGTGACCTTCAGCCTCCGGGAACCGGAAGAAATGCAGGAGCTGGTGGACGTCAATCAAGACGTGTTAGAGGATGTGAAGCTGGGTGAAGTGGAAGAAATGTGGTTCAAATCTCCGGATAATCTGGACCTTCAGGGATGGCTTATCAAACCCGCTGAATTCGAAGAGGGCAAAAAATACCCCTTGCTTCTCTGGATACACGGAGGCCCCTGGGCCATGTATTCGATTCAGTTCAACTGGGCCTGGCAGAACTTTGCGGCCAATGGATACGCGGTTTTGTACATGAATCCCAGAGGAAGCACCGGCTACGGACAGGACTTTGTCAACGGCATCCAGTATTCCTATCCGGGAAAAGATTTCGATGATCTTATGGCTGGAGTGGATGAAGCCATTTCTAAAGGCTTTATCGATGAGGACAACCTTTTTGTGTGCGGCGGAAGCGGCGGCGGAGTTCTGACTGCCTGGATTGTGGGCCACACTGACCGGTTCACAGCCGCTGTGTCCATGCGCCCTGTCATCAACTGGCACTCTTTTGTGGGCATCACAGACGGGGCTTCCTGGTACAGGCAGTTCAGAAAATACCCCTGGGAAGATCCTAAGGAATACGCCCTCCGCTCCCCTCTTCATTATGTGGATAATGTCACAACCCCCACCATGGTCATGACCGGTGAAGCGGATTTAAGGACCCCCATCTCCCAGAGCGAAGAATACTACAGGGCGCTCAAAATGCTCAAAAAAGACACCCTGCTGGTGCGCATGCCCAGTGAGTACCACGGATGGAGACGGCCCTCCCACAGACTTCTGCAGCAGCTTTATTTGATGAGCTGGTTTGAAAAATATAAAAAATAATGTCCTCCAGAGAAAATTCCTGTGATGTTCTCATCATAGGGGGCGGGATCATAGGATGCGCCGCAGCTTATTTTCTGCTGAACGCTGACAAGAATCTTAAAGTCACTGTTGTTGAAAAAGACCTGACTTATTCTCAGGCTTCCACCCCCCTTTCTCTGGCTAATGTGCGCATCCAGTTCAGCCTGAAGCAGAATATCGAGATCTCGCAGGTCACCCAGCAGTTTATAAAGGAATTCCCTGAAAAAATGGAGGCGGACGGTGATCAGCCTGACCTTTGTTTTCGTAAAGAAGGCAACCTCTTTCTCATCAACTCCAAAAACAAAGACCGCGCGCTCAAAGACCTGGAGCTTCAAAAAGAGATGGGATGCCGGGTGGACTGGCTGGAACCCCAAGAGATCGAATCAAAGTTTCCTCTTTATTCAGCCCACAGCGCAGCCGGGGCCACCTGGGGTCCGGATGACGGGTACCTGGACCCCCACTCATTCCTGAATGGATTCAGGCAAAAAGCCTCTTCTTTAGGCGCTCACATAATCGAGGACCGAGCTGTCAAACTCTTAAAGAACAAAAAAAGGATCCAGGGGGCCCGGCTCCAATCCGGAAAGACCATCTCCTCTTCGTGTGTGGTCAATGCAGCCGGAGCCTGGGCTTCGGAACTGGCAGAGACCGCTTCGGTTTCTCTTCCCATCAAACCCATCAAGCGCCAGGTCTTTGCCCTGGAACCCGCGGAAAAACCCGGATCCCCGCTTCCTTTGACCATACTTCCCTCCGGCCTTTATTTCCGCACTGAAACCGGAGACAAAATCCTGTCAGGGCGGTCCTTTGCTGATGACCCAAAAGGCTTTGATTTTAGCTGGGACCCGGAAGTGTTTAGAGAGAGGCTGTGGCCGGATCTGGCAGAATTTGTCCCCTCTTGGGACAGGCTGAGGATCGAGCGGGGCTGGGCTGGGCTTTATGCGGTGAACACCCTGGATGAAAACGCTGTTCTGGGAGAATGGCCGGAACTCAAAGGATTTTTCCTGGCCAATGGATTCTCCGGACACGGCCTGCAGCAGGCACCTGCCGTGGGCCGCTATCTCTCGGAACTCATCCTTGGGAAAGAGCCTGTGCTGGACCTTTCCATCTTCACCCCCCAGCGCATCCTGGAATCCCGGCCCATCCTCGA
>JAWLEN010000108.1:0-7594 GCA_041686095.1 Candidatus Aminicenantota bacterium | reverse complement strand
AATATTCATAAAGTTTTTTATCGGCTTAATCTGCTTAATAAGCTATTTAGGTGGGGGAGATGGCCTTATTTTTCATGAATCCAAAAAAAATAATTCATATATTGGAATACAGAATAAAATCTCTACAGAAAAAATATTTCACAACTATTTTATAAATAAAGGTTTTACTAATGGGGAAATCGAAATTCCTGAACTCAATGTCAAAATAACCCTCAAAGAAAATCAATTTGTTAAAAAAGAAGAAAATGTAATGGATGTCTGTGAGCGGATTAAAGTCATTAGGAATCATTTTGGCCTTCCGGATCAAAATTCAGAGTGTATTCAGGGTTATGGATGGTGCGGATTTTTAAAAGCTGAATGTTTGGGAAAAACAGCCTATGGTTATATTATTCTGATCAAAAAAGATTTGAATGAGGTAAGCCGGGTTTATACTGTAGGCCATGAAAGTGGTCATTTTTTATGGTATGTCAATGAGCAAGAATTGATTTATCAAAAATTTAAAAAACCCAATCTTGTGAAGTCCCAGGTTCATTCTGATTGTGATTTTGCTGTTTTATGCGGCTGGGCAGCTGTAAAAATGGCTGGGTATAATTTAGATGATTGTTTGATCATCAATATCCATAATCCGGAAAAAGAAAAGAGTTCAGACGATTTAAAAAATTTCGTTAAGAATCACTTGATGGAAGAAGGAAAGAGAGACAAAAATAATGCCGAAGAGGGGACTCGAACCCCTACGAGCTAACGCTCACATGGCCCTCAACCATGCGTGTCTACCAAATTCCACCACTTCGGCTAAAGATGGCATCCATAATAGATCTGATTATTTCTTTTCTGGATCAGAGGTGTCTTTCTTTTCTTCTTTTTTCTTTTCTTGTTTTGATGTTTCTTCTGTCTGAGCTGATTTTTGACCTTCTTCTTCAGCGGTCTCAGTCACAGCTGATTTTTCTCCAGAAAGCACGGATCTTCCTGTCTGAGATGACATGATCCAAAGTCCCAGCGAAGTCAACATAAAAATAACAGCACAGGCTGTGGTTACTTTAGAGAGAAGAGATTGACCTCCTCTGGGGCCGAATGTGGACTGGCTTCCACCTCCTCCAAAAGCACCAGCTAAATCAGCAGCCTTTCCAGACTGGAGAAGCACAGCAATGATCAGAACCAAACTCACAACAACATGAATTATAGTGATTAAAGTACTCATTTTTATTTTTCTTTATACGCTTTTTTAGCCTCTTTTATAATGTCAACAAAGGAGTCTGCTTTAAGAGAAGCACCTCCTATGAGAGCTCCGTTTATGTTTTTTTCTTTGATCAAAGAAAATGCGTTTTTTGGCTTAACAGAGCCGCCATAAAGTATTATAGCACAGGAAGAAGTTTCTTTTCCAACCATTTCTGTCAATTGGTTCCTTATAAAGGCATGGACTTCTTCAGCCTGTTCTGGAGTGGCTGTTCGTCCAGTGCCTATGGCCCATATCGGTTCATAGGCTATAATGACATTTTTAATCTGATCTGCTTCAAGATCTTTTAAGCCTTGATTGACCTGCTTTTTTATTTTGTTAAAAGTTTCATTGTTTTCTCTTTCTTCAAGAGACTCTCCTAGACACATAATAGGGAATAATCCAGCATTTAAAGCCGATTTTATTTTTTTGTTGACATGATCATCGGTATCCCCGAAATACTGTCTTCTTTCTGAATGTCCTACCACCACAAAATCACATCCTGCCTCCTTAATCATGGAAGGAGCAATTTCTCCTGTGTAAGCTCCGCTTTCTTCCCAAAATACATCCTGGGCTCCAGTGAGAATTTGACTTTTGGAAAGCACTTTTTTTACTTCACTCAAAGCTGTAAACGGAGGAATGATCACAATTTCAGCTTCCTTTTCTTTTTTGACTTTTTTATGGATTTTTTTAGTTAACAGAACAGCCTCGGAAATTGTTTTATGAAGCTTCCAATTTCCTGCTATGAATGGTTTTTTATTAGATAATTTCATTAAGATTTCTCCGATAATGCTTCAATTCCCGGAAGCGTCTCATTGGCAATGAGCTCAAGTGAGGCTCCTCCTCCAGTGGATATATGGGATATATTTTTCTCGACCCCAATTTTTTTTATAGCTGAGACAGAATCTCCTCCGCCCACTATAGAAAGAGATTCGGATGAAGCCACAGCTTTGGCTATGCCTGAGGTTCCTTTGGCAAACTCGTCTATCTCAAAAACACCCATGGGACCATTCCAGAAAATAGTCTTGGCATTGTTAATAAACCTAGTGTATTTCTTGACTGTTTCTGGTCCTATGTCCAGCGCCATATATTCTTCTGGGATTGGAAATCGAGTCAAGGTCTTATACTCTGTGCCTGCTTTCATCTCTTTGGCAATAAGATGGTCAGACGGGAGGAAAACTTGAACTCCTTTTTTTTCTGCTTTTTTTAACAGCTCAAGAGACAATTCTTTCTTTTCTTCTTCCACAATAGAGCGGCCCACTTCAAATCCCATGGCCTTAAAAAAAGTGTAGGACATGGCTCCGCCTATCAACAAAGCATTGGCTTTGTTTATTAGATTTTTGAGCACAGGGATTTTATCAGATACTTTAGCTCCTCCAAGAATAGCAATATAGGGTCTCTGTGGGGCTTCCAGTATTCTGTTGAAATAATCCATTTCTTGTCTTAAAAGAAATCCAGCGGCTGCCTTTGAGACAAATTGGGTTATGGCTACTATAGAGGCATGAGCTCTATGGCAGGCAGCAAAAGCATCATTGACGTAATAATCTATGCCTTGAGCCAGTTCTTTGGCAAAAGAAGCATCGTTTTGTTTTTCACCGGGATGAAACCTGAGATTCTCTAGAAGAATCACTTCTCCATTTTTTTGTTTGTTTTTTAATTCAGCCACCTCTCTTCCAATACAATCTGGAGCTATAGTTACTTTGTGTGGAACAAGCTCAGACAGTCTTCGAGCTACAGGTTTTAGGCTGAGTTTAGGGTCTTTTTTCCCTTTAGGTCTGCCTAAATGAGAGGCGATAATGACTCGGGTTTTTTGGTCTAAAAGACAGTTGAGTGTGGGAAGAACCGCTTTTATACGGGTATCATCTGAAATTTCCACATTATCATTCAGGGGAACATTGAAATCAACCCGAAGGAATACTTTTTTGTTACTAAGGTCCAAGTCTTTGAAAAAAAGCATTTTTCTCTATCTTGATATGTACTTGCACAGATCTCTTAGTCTACAGGAATATCCCCATTCATTATCATACCAAGCTAAGATTTTGACCAGATTTTTTTGAATAACCTTGGTGAATTCTCCGTCCACAATAGAAGAGTGGGGATTTGCCATATAGTCAACTGAAACCAATGATTTTTCAGTATAATCAAGGATTCCCTTTAATTTATCTTGAGAAGCTTCCTTAAAAGCCTTGTTCACTTCTTCTTCTGTTGTTTCCTGTTCCAGCACAGCGACTAAGTCAACTAAGGAAACGTTAGGAGTTGGAATTCTTATAGCAATTCCATCAATCTTACCGTCGAGTTCTGGAATAACCAAGCCAGTGGCTTTAGCAGCCCCAGTGGTGGTGGGAATCTGGGACACAGCTGCAGACCTTGCTCTCCGCAAATCCTTATGAGGAGCGTCCAGAATTTTCTGGTCTCCGGTATAGGAATGGATGGTGGTCATAAAAGCTTTTTGTATCCCAAATTGATCATGAATGACTTTGGCTGCTGGAGCTAAGCAGTTTGTGGTGCAGGAAGCATTAGAAATGATGTGATGCTTTTCGGGATCATAAGTATCTTCATTGACCCCTAAAACCAAAGTCACATCAGGATCTTTGGCCGGAGCTGAAATAATGACCTTTTCAGCCCCCCCGTCTTTAATGTGTTTTTCAGCATCGGCTCTTTTTCTGAACAGTCCTGTGGATTCAATCACAAAGGAAATACCTAATTCTTTCCAATTAATATCAGAAGGATCCTTCTTTTTAAGAACTTTTACTTTTTTTCCGTCCACAATGATGGCATTATCAGTAGCTTTGATATCTGCTTCCAGTCTTCCTAAAACAGAATCATATTCAAGGAGATGGGCCAGAGTTTCAGCATCGGTGATATCATTAACCGCGATAATGTCATACTCTGGGTTTTTGTAAGAGGCTCGGAAAAAATTTCTCCCGATTCTCCCAAATCCATTGATTCCTATCTTTAGACTCATTTATATTCTCCTTTTATTATTTTATATTTATAACATAAATTCGTTCGTGATGAGTCACATATGTGGTAAAATCTTAACTAAAAACTATATTAGCCTGAGCTATTCATAAAAAAATGGCGATGTTTTTATTATCAATTTATTTTAAGCGATATACAAGGTTTTTTCAAAAATGACGATTGGAACTATTTTTCTGTTTAGGCATTTCATTTTAATCGCCATTTTTTTACCATTGAGGCGAGCCGATCTCACTGCATCTGCTTCGTTACAGGGTATTTGTAGTGAAGGACCACGACTTCATACCCTGTGCCTTGCATCTGCAGCAACCTCGACTCGTGAATAATCCAGGTTAGTATTACATTAATATTATAATAATAATTTTTACTGAATTACAAGGAGCAATCATGAAAGTATTAAATTCAACCCAGATGAAAAGCATTGACAAGAAAGCCATACAAGATATAGGCATCATAGGTCCTATTTTAATGGAAAATGCAGGAAGTGAAATATCAAGACAAATCCTGAAGCGTTTTCCCAGAATATCAACAAAGTCAGTAAGTATCATTTGTGGAAAAGGGAATAATGGGGGAGATGGATTTGTGGTTGCCCGGCATCTTTATAATAAAGGTTGCCGTCCTCAAGTTGTCCTTTTAGCAAAAAAAGGAGATCTCAAAGGAGATGCAGAGCTGAATGGTCGTATTGTTGATAAAATGGGACTTTCTATAACCGAGGTCACTGATGAAGAAGAATGGGAAAAGATTAGAGAGAGAGTTATGGATTCAGATATCATAGTGGATGCCATATTTGGGACTGGATTAACCGAGCCGGTAAGAGGAAGATACACTCAGGTTATTGAGGATATCAATCGATCAGATTCTTATAAGGTGGCGGTTGACATTCCTTCAGGCATCTCTTCTGACCAATTTCAAATCATCGGACCTTGTATCAGAGCCGATTTGACTGTGACCATGGCCGCTCCTAAGATTCCTCACGTTTTTCCTCCTGCAGAAGATTTTATGGGAGAACTGGTTATTGCTGATATCAGCGTTCCATCCTTTTTGTTTGAGGATGAATCAATTCCCATGGAACTTATGGAAAAAGAAAGGCTGATGCCTTATTTTAAAAAACGTAAAAACAACACCCACAAAGGAAATTATGGACATCTTTTTATTTTGAGCGGTTCCCTTGGAAAAACAGGCGCTGCAGCCATGGCAGGAAGAGCTGCCCTTGAAATGGGAGCCGGGCTGGTGACTGTAGGAACCCCTCAAAGCTGCCTTCCTATAGTAGCCAGGTCTATGATGGAGTTGATGACAGAGCCGTTAGCTGAAACATCTGAATGGACTCTTTCAGAAAAAGCTCTAGACCAAGTAAAAATTCTTTTAAAAGGAAAAGATGCTGTTCTTATTGGACCAGGCATTTCTACTCATGATTCAACGAGCAGACTCATCATGTCTCTTCTGCCATCCATAGATGTACCTGCTATTTTAGATGCTGACGCATTGAATATCATTTCTTCTGATCCAGGAGTTTTGAAGTCAATGTCTTCTCCAGTGGTGGTAACCCCTCATCCAGGTGAATTTGCAAGGATGACCCACACTTCCACCAAAGAAGTCGTTGAGAAGAAATTAGACCTGGCTCCTGAATTTTCAAAAGAATACGGAGTCTATTTAGTGCTCAAAGGATATCGAACCATTGTGGCTACTCCAGATGGAAAAATCTTTATAAATCCAACTGGAAATCCAGGAATGGCAACCGGGGGTTCCGGGGATGTTTTAAGTGGAATGATTGCTTCTTTAATCATGCAGGGAGGTGATTTTTTAGAATCTGTCTTGGCTTCTGTGTATGTTCATGGTTTAAGCGGAGATATTGCAGTGAAGGAAAGAGGGGAAAAGTCTCTTCTGGCAGGTGATGTCATCAACTTCTTACCCAAAGCAATTATGGACATGGAATCCAGTAAGGACAATCACTCAGTATGATTCATCCTTTAAGACTGCTGAGTCAATGACAATCTTTAAGAATTATGTTACCTGGTCTGAAAAGGAAACCATTTTAGTTGCTGAAAAATTAGCCACTCAATTTAAGGGAAGTGAAGTGGTTCTTTTAACCGGTGACTTAGGGGCAGGAAAAACTGTATTCACCAAAGGAATCGCTCTAGGATTGGGCCTCAAAGATATAAATCAGGTCTGTTCTCCCTCCTATACAATTTTAAATATATATAAAGCCAAATTTGATATCTATCATCTTGATTTCTATCGGCTGTCTGGAAACGAAACAAAACAAATAGGATGGGAAGATTATATTGATCGAGGCGTGATGGTTGTGGAATGGGCAGAAAAGATTGATTATAAAGGTCCAGCCTTAAGGATTATGATTGAAATAGGAGATAAAGAGGAGAGGATTATTGAAATCAGATCTTAGATTTCTGTTTTTTTATCTCCTGAAACAATTTTTGAGTGGAAGCTTTAGGGTCCTTAGATCCAAGTATGGCTGAGATTACAGCCACTCCGTCAACTCCAGTTGACATGACTTCAGCCGCGTTTTGGGGGTTGATTCCCCCTATAGCTAAAATAGGAATATTTATGTTTTTTCTTATCAAAGAAAGCTGTTTGAGTCCGATTGGTTTTTTGGCTTTTTGTTTGGATTCAGTATAGAATACAGGTCCCACCCCTAAATAATCAGCACCCTCTGATTCTGCTTTTTTTGCCAGTTCACTGTTGGAGGCGGTCATTCCAATTATTTTGTCTCTCCCCAATATTTCTCTGGCGTAAGGAAGTGGGAGGTCTTTTTGTCCCAGATGCACACCGTCAGCTTGACAGGCTAAAGCAATATCAATACGGTCATTGATAATAAAGGGAATGTTCAAAGGCGACAGAATCTTTTTTATCTTTAAGGATGTATTCAAAAAAGTCTTGGAATCTGTTTTTTTAGATCTTAATTGAACTAAGGAAATCCCCTGTTCAGCTACTTCTTCAATAACAGAGAAAAAATTGATTTTGGACAAATACTCAGTATCGGCTATCAGGCAGAAACTCCAATCAATCAATCTCATTTTTAAAATTATAACAACAGTCTTTATTGTTCACAAGTTGAGATTGCTGCGTTACAGCTTGATATCGCCCTGTTTTGCCTTTGGTGAAAAATGGAAAAAATCTTGCATCTTGTTGAGAAGAAAATAATAATAAAAGAACCTAGAAAGGAGAGGACAAAAATGGATATCATAAATGAAAAATTGAACTTTATATGGAGCAATCTGTATCTCAGATTTGTTCTGGTTATGGTTCTGACTGTTATTGCGGCTTGGCTGGCCAGAATCATTTTGGAAAAGCTTCTCAAACCATTGACCAAGAAAACCAACACCAAAATAGATGACCTGATTGTGAAAAACCTGGGTTCAATGATTTTTTATGTGATTATCGCCA
>JAWLEN010000021.1:0-32036 GCA_041686095.1 Candidatus Aminicenantota bacterium | reverse complement strand
TGCTTCTGAAAATGAAGGCGTTTTGTTGATCCAGATTTTTTGATTCATTAGAGTAACATCCCTTTGAAATTATATCTTAATCTTCGCTCTTTATAAAGATATATAGTATAATATCAACCAAAAAGGGCAATGATGCAGCAGAAGGCAGCCATCACAAAATCTATGGGAGTCATGATTCTTTTCCAAAATAGTGGAGCAGGGTGTAGGGATCAAGGCCAAGAGATACCCCGGAAGCCAGCGGAAGTATAGATGGAGGGGCATAAAATAACAGATGACCAGAGTCCCCACCCAGACTCCTAAGGCTTCCCAGTTGAACAGGCGTTTTTTCTTTTCAGCTTGAAAGCGAGGTATTTTAAGGGCCGGAAAAATCCAGTGCTCTGCCAAAACCACAGCACCTATGGGCATGAGCACCAGTCCATAGATGGCCACATAATCCAGCAGTCTGACAAAAAACACCGGAAATTTATTTCAATCAAAAGTTTCTGAACTTTTTAGCAACCACAGAAAAAGATATCACGCCGGGCATCATTGCGGTGATCCAGTCGTTCGGAAGCCGGATAAACTTTCATCCTCATCTCCATTTTCTGGTCACAGAGGGAGGGACAGATAAAAAAGGACAGTTCCACAGGGTCCCTCATTTTAAAGATCCCCTGCTCTGCAGGTTCTTCGCACTTGAGGTCTTCTCGCTTCTTCTCCGCAAACAGTTAATCAATCCAAACCTTGTCCAAAAGATTCTTCACTGGCGTCATACGGGATTCAATGTACACTCCAAAGTCAGAACTGAGAGCAAAGAAGAGACTGAATGGGTAGGTAAATACATGATCATAAAGTCATAGACAAGATCATCAAACATCTTAATCTGACTTTTAAGGCCACACGGCCCCCGCCTCCTCAGGCTCAGCTCTCTATTGCGGCTGAGGAACTATCAGAATACATGTGATATTCTAATCCTTTAGTTCAGGGACAAGGGAGATTTCTATTCTTTGCGTGGCACTATTACGCTAATTTTCTGATGTTCTCTCTTTTTCGTGGGTTTCTTGTTGACTGAAGGTGATTTTTGTGTGTATTATAATTGATAGAGTCGCCTAGAGGATGGGAATTTGATGAAATTAAGCGAAAATCAACACCAACAGAAAAACAAATTTCCTATCTATACAATAATCTGAATGCTCTGTTGTACTTCAAATCTAAAAAGGAAAGAATTATGAGAACAACTATTATTACAATTATGGCGTTTCTGCTGGCCGGATTTTCATCATGCGGGAATGCTCCGGAAAACAATACTAGTGAAAAGTATTATTTCAGCAAAACGGTTGAAGGCGATTTCGAAGAAGTCACCGCCAAAGTCAAGGCAGCACTAAAAGAGGAAGGTTTTAGTGTCATTACAGAAATTGATATGGCAGAAACCCTCGAAGAAAAACTCGATGAAGTCGATATGCAGCCATACCGCATTTTAGGTGTTTGCAATGCGAAATATGCATACGCAACCATTCAGCAGGAAGAAAATATCGGCTTATTTTTACCATGCAAGCTGATAATCAAACAGGTAAGTGATAATAAAACGGAGGTTGTTGCTGTCAATACGGAAAACCTGATGCAAATGTTCGAAAATGAGGAGCTATATGACATTGCCGCCAAAGTAAATACCATATTCAAAAAAGTCCTCAAACAACTGTAGCACTAGTTTACACCCGACCTGCCAGGTCGTCAATTATTTTATAACTTGGGTCGGTGTTGCTCTAAGCGACGCCGACGCTTATATTTTAAAACTTGCACTTTGCCGGCGAAATCCTCAACCTCGATGCCGAAACCGGGGGATATAACCTGCAGATTGCCTGGAGCACCGGATGGTGCTAAAAAAATAGAAAAAAAAAATAGAAAAAATAGGTAAAATAGGGGTCGCACCGGAAAGCGGCAAAATAGCGGCAAAATTGTCAAAATAGGGCAAAATAGGTAGGGCAAAATAGGGGTCGCACCGTGCTAATTTATGCTAACATTAGGTTTTTTAAGGGCAAAATAGGGGTCGCACCGTGCTAATTTATGCTAACATTAGGTTTTTCAATATGTTAACTTAATCTGAATGACGAATATTAGCTCTTAGAAGTCTTTTTTATGGGGGCAAAATAGCAAATAATATGGTCTTTCATTATCCTCATTACCAAATTTACCTCATTAATATAAGGAAAAATCCCAATCTACCAGGTACTGATTACCGTGATGAACCTCTAAGCGCCGGAAAAATCCAGTGCTCTGCCAAAACCACAGCACCAATGGGCATGAGCACCAATCCATAGATGGCCACATAATCCAGCAGCCTGACGAAAAACACCGGGAAACAGGATAGGACCGTAGTCAAAAGACCGGCTGCCAAGGTCACTTTCCACCGGGGCCAGTTGGGTGTTACAGCCTGGAGTGCCAGACCAGCCCGGTATAAGGTGGGATTGGCTGTGGTCCATCCTGCGATAGACACCCCTGCCGCTCCAGCCAGGATGCATAAAGCACTGCATTGGCCAGGTTGTAAATGAAGTTCACCCCGGGGCCCACAATTCTTCTTAAATACCAGTACAGGGTCAGACGGGTCTAGGTAGCGATGGGAGCGCAGATAAAGGGCCAGGAAAGAACCGCCAGCAGATTGCCCAGGACAAGGCCTATGATCAGGTCGTTGAAGCTTACGCCGTGGAGAACAAAAAAAGCTCCGATCACAAACTCGGTGGCTGCCACATGTTCGCCGGCAAAAAGCCCGGCAAACTTGGCCCCGCTCTGGAACCGGTCTGCAGTCACCGGTTCCCGGTCAAATTCATAGAGGCGGTTCATGCGGGAAGTGAATCTTTTGAGTGAAATCTTCATTTTTTTAGCTTTAATATATATCACAATTCAAGGATTCACAAGAATCAATAAATAGGAAAAAATTAGGTAATAAGTAAACCGTACCCAATTTATTTGGTATAATACTTGCGTGGTTAATCGTGTGATTCCTCACTTCCCTTTTTTATTCCTATTCATCCTTTTCTTTTCATCTAATATTCAGGGAGAACATATCTATATCAAAATGTCCCTGGGCTTTTTCTCAGGAGGGGGCATTAATGACTCCCTTTCTCACCCAGAGTACGCTCCCTACATTGCTCTGGACCAGCAGGGAATAAATCAACTGGGAGGCGAGTTTTCTTTGGATCTATTCTATCAGGTTAATTCCCATCTCAGCTTTTCCCTTGGAGGAGGGTATCTGATGGGCAGATTAAAAGGAAACGAAGCTGTGTATTTTAATCCAACTGACCTAGGACCTACTGAATTCAATCTTTATCCAAGACTCGATTCAACAGTCTATTCTGTTTGCTTATCAGCCCTCTATTCTTTCCCCTTAAATCCCTCTTTCCAAATAAATGTTCTGGGAGGGATCGGTTATTACTTCGGCTCCTTCGAACACCGGACAGACTGGTACGCCTCTCTCATTCCTCTATATGAAAACAAATTGATTTACAAGTCTCAAAGCTTTAAAGGAAATGCCAATACATTAGGCACTCATCTCGGTGCCGGATTTGACCTGGAAACCACTGAAAACATTTTCCTATCCTTTGATGTTTTATACAGAATAGTCGATTTCAAAAACCTGGAAATCAGGGTTCCCACAGATATGAAAACACCCCAATTTTATTTTGGATTGTACGAATCAAGAGACTTGGATGACTTCAGCTACCAGATACAGAAAATCAGTATGGGCGGCATTCTGATTCGCTTCGGATTGAAATGCCGGTTTTAATTACTTGAAAATAAAGGATAGTTTATTATGAAAATTCATTGACTGGAGGAGTTCTATTCCTATAAAATCTTCACGGAAAAAATGAAAATAAGGACCACAACAATATTCATACTGCTTGCAGTGATTGTGCTCTGTGTTTTCGCCATTTATTATTTTCTTCCACGCCAAAATCCACCGGGTATTGAGTTTATCTTTGAGCAGAATAAAAGTGATGCAAAGCCCATCAAGCTGGGCAGAGAATATCGAACAGCTTTGAAATGTCCAGTTCCCGGAAAATTGATTCTGGATGCAGAGATCCCTCCCTCTGCATTGCTCAGATTTGGTTATGGACTTGCGTACCAGCCCAAGCAGAAGAAACGGGTTCCTGTTGTCTTCCGTGTCCTTCTTAAAGACGGAAATCAAGAGTATATGATTTTTGAGCGTACCCTTAATGAGTACCGGAATTGGAAAGAAGCCAAAGTCAATTTAGACAGCCGTAGTCCAAAGGAATTCCAACTTGAGAGATCAAAGCTTGTTTTTGAGACACAGATGGAATCTTTAGAAAATGAGGAGATTTCAATTGAGCCCCGTGCTTTTTGGGCAGACCCGATCCTGATCGACTCCAACCGTCCTCCGCAAAAAAGGCCCAATATCATCCTTGTTTCCATAGATACTTTAAGGGCGGATCATTTGCACTGCTATGGTTATCACCGGAAAGACATTTCCCCATTCATGGATTCACTGGCAGAAAAAGGAATCCTCTTTGATCAGACCATCAGTCAGTGCCCTTGGACAACGCCTTCGCATGCCTCGATTTTCACCGGACTCTACCCCTCATCTCACGGTGTGAATCAAACCATATTCCTTCTCCTGAGAGCAAGAAGCAGCCGGGAAATCAATATCACTTATCAAGGATTAGATCCAAATATCCCCACCATCGCATCCAAACTTCGCGAGAAGAACTATATCACTCAGGCATTCTGCGGAGGGGGCACTGTTTCCGGAGATATCGGCTTTGCCCATTCGCATTCCGGTTATGTAGAGATCGACTTTGCCAAAGAAAGCACTGAACCAGTCAAAAAATGGATCGATGAGCACAAAGACCTTCCTTTTTATCTTTTTCTCCATACATTTAGAGTGCATGCTCCCTACACAGACCTTCATTATGCCCATGAAGTGCTCGACTCTGAACAGACCGATTCTCTCCAAGATTTTTTCAAAACCGCCGATAAAGTTCTTGCTGACCAACCAAAAAAGCTGAAGCAGTTGGGAGTTCTCCGAAAACAGGTGACAGAAACCCTATATGATGGAGGCATCCATGAAACAGATAAAAAGCTGGAGGAGATTGTCGCCTACTTGGAAGAGATCGGGCTGCTCGATTCGACCATAATTGTGATTACCAGTGACCACGGCGAAGAATTCGGGGAACACGATCCAGAAAAAATATATGACAGCCACGGAGAAACGCTTTATGACGAAATCATCCGAGTCCCATTAATTCTTTCTATTCCCAACTCGGAATACTCCGGACGCAGAATCAAAGCCCAGGTCCGGCTTATTGACCTCTTCCCCACCCTGTGTGATTTCGCCAATATCAAATACCGCAAATCTGACATTCAAGGCAGGAGCCTGATTCCTTTGATTGAAGGAAAAGAGAATCAATCAAGGGATGCGTTTTCAGAAGCCATAGTGACCGGTCCGGAAAAAAAATCTATACGCAGACCAGATTCCAAGTACATCTATACTTTTAAAATCAAAGACAACACTCTCCCCAGAGGCCTGATATCTTATCACCCCGGATATGAAGAATTTTACTTGTTGGATCAGGATCCGGGCGAAAAGAAAAATTTGGCTCCTGTAAAACCCAATATCTGTCTCGAATTGCGTGAGCTGATCAACAAGACGCTGACTCGTAAACCAGCTTCAGTCCGAGACCTTAAATTCAATATAAAAATAGAAAAGGACACTGAGGAAAAACTGAAATCTCTGGGATATATTCGGTAGCTTATTTTCCGATGTCTCTGTCTTAATGCAAAATCTTTTCCTGTTTAAAATGTCATGAACTCACTTCTTTTTGATTTTCTTGATCCACTTTGAACGGTCCGGGTCTTCCGGTTTCTCAGGTTTTTCAGGGGGATTCTTCTCAAGCTCTTCCATCAAAATCTCCACTGCTTTTTCCAGAGAGGGGTCTTTCCCTTTGACAATGAGCTCTGGCCGGTCATAGACTTCGATATCCGGCTCAACGCCGATTCCTTCCACATCCCACTTGCCTTGTGTGTTCACAAAGCCAAAAGTGGGCACAGAAAAGGAGCTCCCGTCCATCAATCCGGGATTGCCTGAAACGCCCACCAGTCCGCCCCAGGTGCGGGTGCCTACCAAGAGCCCGAGGTTCAGTTTCTTGAAATAATAAGGAAAAGCATCTCCGCCGGATGAAGAGTAGTGATTGATCAGCATGACCTTGGGCCCGTCATGGGCAACTCCAGGAGTCTGGGACAACTTCAATCCCCGTCTTGCCCAGTAGTTGAGAATATCCCTGTCTAAAAGATCGACCATCACATCGGGAATGAATCCACCGCCGTTATAACGCTCATCAATGATCAGAGCATCCTTGTTGTGAAAAGCATACATTCCCTTGAAAAGCTCCCGGTTTCCTTGAATGGAGGTATTGGGAACATGGAAATAACCGATCCGGCCGTCAGAAAGCTTTTCCACCATCTCCCGTCGACTTCGGACCCAGTCTAGATAGAAAAGATCCAGTTCGCTCTGGATAGGCTCTACCCAGTATTCCCGGGCTCCTTCCTCTGTGGGTTCGGAATTGACCTTCAGGGAAATTTTCTTTCCGGCAGTGTTTTCCAAAAACTGATAAGGATTATCTTTGAGAGTCACCTCGTTTCCGTTAACGGAGATGAGATAATCACCTTCTTTGACATCGATTCCCTGCTCTGTCAGAGGTGAGCGGGTGTTTTCATTCCAATTTTCTCCCCGATAGATCTTAGATATGACATACCTGCCAGCTTGTTCGTCAGCCTCAAATTCAGCTCCCAGAAGGCCGCCTTCCACTCTTTCAGGCCGATCAAACTCACCCCAGTTTATATAGGCGTGACCCACGTTGAGCTCTCCCACCAGTTCACCGAACAAATAGTCCAAATCAGCCCGGTGTCCCAGATGCGGAGCCAGCTTTCCGTATTTCTCCTTCATCTTTTCCCAATCCACACCATGCAGATTCTCCACATAAAACCAGTCTCGGTAGATTCGCCATAGCTCTGTAAACATCTGCTTCCACTCGGTCATAGGATATATCTTGACTTCCATGTTTTTGAAATCAAGCTCGCCGTCGCCTGGCTTCTGGTTGGGTTTGAGGTCAATGATTCCGTAAGTATCACGGGCCCGGTAAAGAATCTTTTTGGCTTTGACTGCCCAGGCATAGCTTCTCACGCCGCTTATGATCACCTGGTCTTTTTTATCAGAAACGGAGTAATAATGGAGACCTCCATCTTTAAGAAAAAGGACTCCTCCTTCTACGGCCATAAGTCCCCTGTAACTTCCAGCAGGAAGCGAAAACGAGACAATCCGGCTGTTGATTCCCTCAAGCTCGATCTTAATCCGGGAATCTTCTTCTTTTTTCTTTTCTTTTTCTTTGTCCTCTTCGCCTTGTTTATCTGTTTCAATCTCTTCCACATCGTTTTTCTCTTCGAACAGAGGTTCTGTGTCTTCAGTCAAGGCAGCAGCATAGATTTTAGTGGCGTTGCGGTAAAGATAATCTTGTTCAAAACTTGAAAAAGTGAGGTTGAATGTCCGGTTAGAGAGAAAATAGAGATATTTGCCGCAGGATGAAAAAACCGGTGAAAAGTCCTGGTACATGTCATCTGTAAGCTGAAAAGACTCAGCTTGCTCAAACGAATAGACCCACACAGCCTGCTGGCCGTTGTCACCGTCTTTGGTGTAAGTTACCCATTTGGAATCAGGAGACCATGAATATTGGGTTATATCAAACCGGCGGGCCTCATCCACAACAGTTATTTCTTTGGTTTTTACATCCAGCATCTGGAGCTTCTGGTTCTTATCAGAGAACAACAGTTTAGTGCTGTCCGGAGACCACACAGGAGGAAAACGCCAGATACGGCTTCCCTCTGTCATCTGGATAAGTTTATTGTCTTCAGCTTTGTCCATCAGATAGATCTCATATTCTCCTGTTTTATCAGAATAAAAAGCAAGAAAGCGTCCGTCCGGAGACCAGGTAGGGAAGATTTCTCTCTGTCCCGGAGTCTCAGAGAGGTTGTAGGTGATCCCTTGTTCTGCAGGAAGAGTGAAGATTTCGCCTCTTGCCTGGAACACAGCTCTTTTTCCTGAAGGAGAAATGTCAAAGCTGCTGATTTCTTCCTTTACATTTTTAAAATACGGGAGCAGGTTGGGATTATCAAAAAGAATATCCACCTTGACTTTTTGATTCTCCTCTTTTTCCAGGTCCAGAATATAAAGCTGTCCGCCGTTCTCATAAGCGACCAAGCCCCCATCACCAGAGGGCCACAGAACATCGTAATCAATATGCTCTGTGACTTTCCCGATCTGATCGTTGTTTAAATCATAGGAATAAATATTGAGGGTCAGGTCCCGGTCTGAAACAAAATAGATCTTGTCTTTGTGCCAAATGGGATGGAGATCAGTGCCGGAAAACGTGGTCAAGCGCTGGGACTCATCCTTTTCTAAATCATAAATCCAGACATCCTGAGCCCTGCCTCCTTTGTAGCGCTTCCAGGTTCTCCATTCCCGGGAAATTGGAGTGTAGACGATCTTGGTTCCATCCGGAGACAAGGTTCCTCCTCCGGCTTCAGGAATCTGAAGGGGTGTTTCCAGCCCTCCTTCCACATCCATCAGGAAGAATTTTCCCATTCTCTGGCCCCAGGGAGTCCTATTGGCTCTGAAGAGTATCTTTTTGGAATCAGGAGTCCAGTCCATAATCTGGTAGTCAAAACCTCCCCTGGGAGGCATCGCGCCCACATCATTGTAAAAGGTCAGCTGCCGAGGGATCCCTCCTGTGGAAGGCATGACATAGACCTGCCGGGTTCCTGAGTATTCAGCTGAAAAAGCGATCCATTGGCCGTCAGGCGAGATTTTGGGAAACAGCTCAAGTCCTTTATGAGACGTGAGCCTTCTGGCCTGGCCTCCTTCCACTGGAACTGACCAGATATCGCCGGCATATACAAAAACCAACAGGTCCTTGTTCACATCAGGAAATCTCAAAATCCGGGCATCCTCTTCGGCCCAAGTGAACAAAGATGCCAGCAAACATATGATAAGTATGGTTAAGATTTTTTTCATCACTCCTCCTTTATTAACCTTGTTTATTTATGATTTTTGATGATACACTTTTACTCATGTTTTTTCAAAATAAACTGGGGATGGTTTAAATAGAAAATTTTTCTTATGTTTGATTTTGACAATTCACATCAAAAAATCTCACAAAAAAACTATTTACTGTTAGAGTATGAAAGGATATCAAAATATCGCTAAGAGTCTGCTGGAATGGTGGCTTTCATTTGATTCCAGTTTTTGACTCTATATCGAATAATTTTCACAGTACCTGAGTCCTCATCTGATTTTATCCGGTATACAAATCCATCCTCTATCAAAGAGGGATTAAAATCGATTTCTGTTTTATACAGGTAATACCCTTCAGGACTGAATATATCAAACTCATATGTTTCCTTTTCGTCAAGCACAGACCTGATTTTCCTCACATAAATCCTTCCTTGATCATCCACTGCCAAATCTGAAAAAAACGGACGGTGTGCGGGGAACTGACAGGCTTGCTCTATCACATCATCCGGCCATTTCTGCCCTCTATCGGATATACGGTCCTTTATACCCTGAATTATCTTATCCTTTTCCCTTTTGCTTATGGATTGATACGGTTCATTTTTGTTGATGATACAATCAAGCTCTCCGTATGAGTTGAGATGAAAAAGACTGTATTCAGAAGAATGAGCGTAGATCAAATCATGGTGTTGAAAAGCAGCCAGGGGTAAAGAATGATTATAAGTGTGGGAGATCAAAAATGCAGCGGTTTGTTCACCGCTTTTTCGGGTGACCACTTTGGTGTCGGCAAACTGAGCGATCTCTTCCACTTCTTTACCCTCCATGTTGATTTTTATGACCTTTCTCACTCTTCCTTCCTCTGTAGAAGAGTACACAATGCCGTAGATGAAGTCATCAGGAGATACCCAGAAATCATATATTTGTGAGGCAAGAGGAATGCTTGTTACAAATTCCCCCTTATCATTAAACTTTTGGATTTTCATACCGCTTGATACATAAATGCTGTCTTCTCCATCTATATAAAAACTTTGCATGCGGTCAAATTCACCGGGGCCCTGGCCTTTTTTCCCAATAGTTTGCAAGTACTCTCCAGAGCTGCTGAATTTCTGAATCCGATAGTTTCCTGTGTCCATCACATAGATATTCCCCTGAGAATCCAAACTCAGCCCATATGGCCGGTAAAACAAATAATTATTATCCCCTTCATTTCCTATGCTTAAATCCTGCTCCAAAACAAGCTCAAGATTTCCGTAAAAAGGCTCTTCCGGATTGTTCACTACCCGGACTCCATTTTCTTGTTCGACTGAACCATTCCATTCTGATTCGACCTTTTTTTCTCCGGCGCAGTTAAACATAAGGCAAATTGTAAAAAGACAGACAATCATTACACTGATTTTGACTTTCATGACAGCTCCTTTAGTTTTCTTCGCTTAATATATATACTATCATTTTTCTCTTTGGTTGCAGATTATTCTTATTTAAATACGAAGCTCCCCTTCATTTTGTTTATTTGATTTAAAGCAAATGGTTGAAAAAGTGCCCGAGCCATACCTGAATTTCAAACCTAGCGCTTGAATTAAAAAAAAAGGCCATTAAAATTGAAAATTACAACAAGAAAAATGTTCAGATATTGGTTCTTGAAAATATCTTGTATATCGCTGAAACAAAATGAATAATTGAGGAAGAGTTAATTATGCCAAAAGAGAAAATGTCTCCCAAGGAAAGATGGCTGGCTGTTTTGAACAGAGAAAAGCCTGACCGGATTCCCATGGACTACTGGGCTACCAAGGAAACGACAAAACTCCTGATGAAGCATCTGGGATGTGGGAGTAAACTTGAGTTATTCAAGAAGCTTCATATAGATAAGGTCATTAAACTGGAGCCTGAATACATCGGCCCCCCTCTTGTGTCCGGATATGATGAATTCGGCTGCCAGCACAAAGAGATGAGTTACGGAACAGGCACCTATGATGAGTGCATCTCACATCCTCTTGCTAACTATGCTTCTGTGGAAGAAATAAAGAAGAACTACACTTGGCCTGATCCTGACTGGTGGGACTACAGCTCGGTTAAAAACCAAATCAAGGGAAAAGAGGAGTATCCGATTGAAGGAGGAAATTATGAGCCTTTTCTCATCTACAAAGACCTCAGAGGACCGGAAAAAGCATTTATGGATTTAGTGGAAAATCCGGAAATGGTGCATTTCTGCCTGAATCATCTCTTTGATTTGATCTTCACTCAGATAAGACGGATTTATGAGCAAACCCCGGGGCAAATCATGCTGAGTTATGTGGCTGAAGACATGGGCGCTCAGGAAGACCTGATGTTTTCTCCTTCCCATATTCAGGAATTCCTGCTTCCCAGAATGAAAAAAATCATTGATTTTGTGCACCAGCAGGGGGCTTTTGTGTTTCATCACAATGACGGCAGTATACGCAGGATCATTCCCCATCTTATTGAAACCGGGATCGATATCCTGAATCCCATTCAATGGCGCTGCAAAAACATGGAAAGGAGCCAGCTTAAAGCTGAATTTGGAGATAAAATCATATTCCACGGAGCCATGGACAACCAGCATACCCTTCCTTTTGGGAGCCAGCAGGATGTGGAAAAAGAAGTTCGGGAGAACCTGGAAATTCTGGGAAGAGGTGGCGGTTACATTCTGGCTCCCTGTCACAACTTACAGCCCAATACACCGGTTGAAAATATTTTGACACTGTATGAAGCAGGGTATGAATACGGCTGGACCTAAGAGATCAAGTGATGATTTGGACGTGGTGTTCTCCAGTAAAAACTTCGCCTATGACCCAGGCCTGCTGATCCATTTCTTTTAGATTTTTTAAAACCAAAGAAGTCTTTTTAGGAGCGCAGATCACCGTAAATCCGATTCCCATATTAAAGGTCCGGTACATCTCCCTCTCCTCGATTTGGCCTTTTAGCTGTATTTTTTGGAAAATCTCATTTTGAGGCCAGGAACTTTTCTTGATCACAGCTCCCCTTGCTTTTGGAAGAGCCCGGGGAATATTTTCATAAAATCCGCCTCCCGTGATGTGGGCAGCAGCTTTGATGTTCTCCTCTTTAAGAAGCCTTAAAACAGGTTTGACATAAATTCGGGTAGGTTTTATGAATTCTTTCCCTAATTCGCCTTTCAACTCATTTTCAGAGAAAATTTTTCTTATCAGGGAAAAGCCGTTGCTGTGAACTCCGTTTGAGCTCAATCCGATCACCGCATCGCCCGCTTGGCAGTTAGAGCCATCTAAGATTTTTTCTCTGGAAACTATTCCCACACAGAATCCTGCGATATCTGTTTTATTCCCCGAATACATGCCGGGGAGCTCAGCTGTCTCTCCGCCTATAAGAGCGCATCCGGACTGCTCGCACCCTCTTGTGATACCTCTGACCAGAGAAACCAGTTTGTCTTCATTCAATTTTCCACAGGCGATATAATCAAGAAAAAAAAGAGGCTCTGCTCCTGAAGCTATGATGTCATTCACACACATGGCGACCAGATCCACTCCCACTTCCTCATATCTACCCAGTAGGTCTGCCAGCAGAAGTTTGGTGCCCACCCCATCTGTTGAAGCCACCAAAACCGGCTCTTTCAGGTCCTTTAAAGAGGGCTTAAACAACCCGCTGAAGCCCCCCACTTCTCCCATCACCTCAGGACGTGCGGTTCTCCTTAATAAAGGCTTGATCTTTTTGATGAATCGATCCGCTTTATCAATATCAACTCCTGCTTTTTTATAAGTTAATGAAGACATGACTTTTCCCTCTTTAAATAGAATGACTTTTCTTTGTCACTGCATAATATACAAGATAAAATTCAATTATCCAAGTGATTAGGGAGTGAGGACTTCTTTTTTTAAGGTGGCTTTTTGAATCCGTTCCTCCATTGGAAATACCCCAATTCCAGGTCCTTGAGGCACTTTGATCATTCCCTGTTTTGTGATATCCACAGGCGGTTCGATCAAGTCTTGAGCAAAATACCTGCGGCTGGCTGAAATATCATTGGACAGCTTAAAGTTGGAAAGAGTGGCTAAATGAATGTTATGAGCTCTTCCAATGCCGGATTCCAGCATCCCGCCGCACCATACAGGAATGTTTTTGGACTCACAAAAGTCATGAATTTTTTGAGCCTCCACAATGCCCCCCACTCTCCCCACCTTGATGTTGATGATATCAAAGCTTTTCATCTCATAAGCCTGGCGAACGGCATCCAGGGACACCGCACTTTCATCCAGACAGAGTGGAGTGTGAATCTTTTTTTTCAGCTTGGAATGAGAGAGCAGATCCAGAGACGGAAAAGGCTGCTCAATAAGTGCCAGGTCAAACTCATCCAGCTTTTGGAGCCTTTCTATATCTGCAGGTGAGTAGGCACAGTTGGCATCAACTTGCAGCAGGATATCCGGGAATTCTTTTCTCACTTGTTCAAGGATTTGGATATCCCATCCGGGTTTGACCTTTAATTTGACTCGGGGATATCCCAGGTCGAGAAAATTTTCAATTCTTTGAAGAAGATCTGATACTTTATCCTGAATGCCAATGCTGACACCGGAGAGGATCTCCTTCCTGTTTCCTCCGTAAAGATCCTTCAGGGATCGGCTCTCTTTTTTGGCTTTCAAATCCCATAAAGCCAGCTCAAGCCCGGCTTTAGCCATATTATGGCCCTTGTATTTTGCCGAAGCCTGATGAAATTCAATGGGCTCGCTTATGGATCTGGAAAAAATAAGAGGTGCCAATATTTCCTTGATCATGACCCAGGAAGTGGATGTGGTTTCATAATTATAAAGAGGGAGCTGATCAGCGGTGACTTCACCATAGCCGAAGAAACCCTGAGAAAATACTTTGATCAGGATAAATGTCTTTTTCTCTTCCCGTCCAAAACTGGTCTCAAAGAAATGCACATAAGGCATTTCCAAAAGAAAGAGCTCAATTTTTTCTATTTCCATTATCTCTCCCTTCTCTCTGACACATATCCAAAGGATCAGTTATGAGCCATCCAGATGACCAATGATGTTCGCTTGGTGACATCAACCATGATAATACATTTAAGCGGCGCAAACAGTCAACTCCGTTAGCTTGTAAATAGTTAGAGGAGTTTAAGGTAACTGAAGGTTAAAAAAATAGGGAAAAAATAGGAAAATGGATAAACCGGACCCAATTTAATTAGAAGGCTTCGTCAGCCATGACGTAAAATCCGGAAGTTCCTTTGCCCCATCCTTGATCTATTCTAATATTAGTCCCCTCTTTAGGGACAACCAAAAAACGGAGCCCAAAGCCCACTGAATATTTGACATTGCCCAAACTCAATTTCCCGAGGCTTTCCCCCAAATCCGCGGCTCCGGCAAACACCACCATTCCTAACCTTTTCCAGACCTTGAGCCTCAACTCTGTCTGGATGACCATCATGGACATGTCTCTATATCGCCCTGAGTAATAGCCCCGCATGACCATCTCACCGCCGATTTCAGACATATGCCTGAAGGGTGGAGAACCCGAAACTGTCTGAATAATGGCTTGAGCCGCAAACACATGAGACTCAGTCACTGGAAAATATTTTCTGAGGTCAAACTTGAGAGATGTGAATTTAAAATCACTTCCCAAGGTCGGAGAGTAAAAATCCATGGTCATCTGGAAATAATTGCCTTTATGCGGAAAGAATATCTTGTCTCTTTTATCCCAATTGAGAATAAATCCCAACGAAGACAGCTTCCCTCTCTCACTTCCTGTGACCAGTCCCTTGGAAAGTTCCATTCCAGGATCATATTCTATGATGTCATAATTCTCATATTTGTATTGAGCTCCCACGTAAAATCTCTCTTTATGAAGGATTCGTCTCTGTATGGATAAATCAAAATTAAACATACGCGGGGTGTAATCTTCTTCGGCTTCATTGGGAGTTTGATTCCCTATGCCCCAGTATTTACTGGGAAATTTACTGGTTTTTAAGTACAGCTTGACGAAATAATTTTCCTTTTTTAAATACAGCTCTGGTTTCAGCTCTATTCCATACTGTTTTTTCTGGGTGTAATAAGCTTGAAAATACAGGGAAGAAGGTCTTGTTTCTTCAGAACTATTTTGAGGCCTGTAAGTGATGAGCCCTCCCACGCCTCCTCCCACTTTTGTCTCCGGCTGATAGAAAACAATGGGAAGAACCACCGCGCTGGTCCTCTTGTCTTTCTTCTCTTTTTTTTGTTTTTTCTCTATTTCTCCGCTCAACTGAACTGTAAACATGAGAATGAAAAATATCCATACAAAAACAGGTAAAGCTATTTTTCTCATGGCTCCTCCTTTTGCAGTCAAAAACTTAACTCTTTTTTTGTAATAAATCAAGCAAAATCCTAACATTTAATAAAGCTTGTTCAGCCCACTGAAATCAATGTTCTTAACAAAATACAATAAAATGAAAAAGATTTCATTCGAATTTTATATTGACTTGATATTTTCATCCAATATATTATGTTCAATAAATCAAATAAATGACAACGCCTTTCTCTTTTGATCTGCTTCTGGTGTTTGGATTTCTATCCGTCATGCTGCTTGTGGGAGTCGTCCTCCGCGCATGGATTCCGTTTTTCCAAAAGCTTCTGTTCCCGGCTTGTCTGATCGGAGGACTGTTAGGTCTGGTATTGATCAACCTGGGTGTTATCTCCTTAAATGTGGAGGTCATTAAAGCTTTTGCCTATCACTTTTTTAACATCTCTTTCATATCTGTGGGCCTGACTCCGCCTGAATTAAAAGAAAAAAAACAAAGCAAGGAAAAAAAGATATTCAAAGGTTCTTTATGGATGGCTCTTGTGCAGGCTGTTACTTTTCCCATGCAGGCCATTATCGGGTCTGTGGTCGTTCTTTTCTTTATTTTAGGGGGAAAAGCTTTATTTAAAACCTTTGGATTTCTTCTGCCTCTTGCGTTTAATGAAGGTCCTGGACAGGCTCTCTCCTTTGGCAGAGTCTGGGAAACGTCAGGTTTTTCGGATGCTTCCACGATTGGGCTCACCTTTGCTACTCTGGGATTCTTTTTTGCCTTTTTTATTGGTGTGCCTATGGCTAACCGAGGATTGAAAAAAGAAAAATTTAAAAAACAGCCCATGCCTCCCTTCCTGCTGAAAGGTATTCTGCCCAAAGGCGAAGCAGCCAAATCCGCAGGCTCTCTCACCACCCACAGCGCCAGTCTTGACAGCCTGGCTTTTCACATTGCCCAAATAGGGATGGCCTATCTCATAACTTATTTTCTCCTATCCTTTTTAGCTGGTCTGCTCCCTGCTGATATAGGCTCTTCCATCTGGGGCTTTTTCTTTCTTTTTGGGCTTGTGGTGGCTATACTCATCCGAATTCTTATTCAAGCTTCGCCTTTCGGCCGTCTGCTGAATCATCCCCTCCAAAGGAGGATCACAGGTTTCTCAATCGATTATCTGATTGTGGCTACTGGGTGCGGCATTGAGTTGGTGGTGGTGGGAAAACATATCGCACCTCTAATTTTAATAGCTGTCACAGGAGGTATTTTTACAACTGTTGTTGTTTTACTGCTTGGCTCGAAATTATCAGATTATAAGCTGGAGCGCACGGTTTCCATCTATGGAGTTGTGACAGGTACGGTTTCAAGCGGACTGATGCTTTTGCGCATCGTCGACCCTGAACTCAAATCTCCGGTTGCCAGAGAAATCGGATTCATGAACATCTTTGCTGTTCCTGTGGTGGGAGGACTCACCTGTCTGCTCAATGCTCCTTTCTGGTGGGGCTGGAGTGTGGCTGTCACGTGTCTTGTTCTCGGCCTGATTCTTATAGCTGCCTTAGTTGTTCTTTTAAACCGCAAACTTTGGAAAAATAAAAACTAAAGCCTTATCCCTCTTTTTGTTTCAAAAATAAAATTTTTTCTATATAATAGCCTGTTAAATTTTTGTATGTTTCTTTTCACTATGTGTATTCTCAATAATTCACTCAACCAAGGAGGAAGAGGATGGCTCCGTATTTAAAAAAATCAAGTTTGGTTTTTCTCTGGCTCTGTATTTTGTCAAGCATGACACTCTTTATTTTTTCCCAGAGTCCTGAACAAGGCTTAATCAAAGATTTAAAGTGGCGAAATATAGGACCGGCTAATATGATCGGCCGTATTTCAGATTTTGAAGCTTTAGACAGCGATTTCACCCATGTTTTGGTGGCCAGTGCCTCCGGAGGAGTCTGGAAATCCGTGAACGCCGGAACGACCTGGGAGCCTATTTTTGACCACTATGGTTCTGCTTCTATCGGAGATGTAGCGTTCTTCCAGAAAAATCCAGACATCATTTGGGTCGGCACTGGAGAAGAATGCTGCCGGAACAGCATTGCATGGGGCGATGGAATCTATAAATCAACAGATGGCGGTAAAACATTCACTCATATGGGCTTGGAAACCACTCATACCATAGGACGTGTGATCACTCATCCGGATAATCCTGATTTGGTTTATGCCGCAGCCACAGGACACACGTGGGGATACTCCGGAGACCGAGGCCTGTTCAAGACAGAGGATGGAGGAAAAACCTGGCAGAAGCTAACCAACGGGCTGCCGGATGATGGTAAAACAGGGGCCATTGATTTGGTCATACACCCTGAAAATCCAGATATTCTTTATGTGTCATTTTGGCAAAGACTGCGTCAACCTTGGCGGTTTGATTCTGGGGGCCCGAACGGAGGAATTTTTAAAACCACTGACGCAGGAGAGAGTTGGACTGAGTTGAAACAGGGGCTTCCCGAAGGAGACCTGGGAAGAATAGGATTGACAATTTCCCGAAGCAATCCCAATATCCTTATGGCGGTTGTTGAGCACTCCTATCAACCAAGACGAACCATTAGGGAAGGTCAGGAAGAGAAACCAAATCCTGATTATAAGGATATGACAAAACTGGGAACAGGTATCTACCGTACAGAAGATGGCGGAGAATCGTGGATGTACATGAATCGAACAAATGTGCGTCCCTTCTACTACAGCCATATTTATATCAATCCATTTGATGACCAGCTTGTTTATTATTTAACGACTAGCCTGCAGGTCTCTAAAGATGGGGGAAAAACTTTTGAAACCATGAGAGGACTTCATCCTGATTTCCACACCATGTGGCTTGACCCCACCCATAAAGACCGGTTCTATGTGGGGCAGGACGGAGGAGCTGCCCTTACCCACGACCATGGTGATACATGGATCCTTTTTGACAATCTTTGTGTGACTCAATTCTATGCTGTCAGTGCTGACATGCGAGATCCCTATTATATCTATGGGGGTATGCAGGACAACGGAACCTGGGGGGGACCCAGCATGAGCCGCGGAGAAGCGATCCTGACTGACTTCTGGTTTAATATTGGAGGCGGTGATGGATTCTACACTCAAAATGATCCCACAGACTGGCGAACTGTTTACTGTGAGAGCCAGGGTGGAAATATCATGCGTGTGAATGTCAAAACTCGAGAAACCACCCGAATTCGACCATCCCGGGAGAACACCTATAACTGGAAAGAACACGCTCCCCCTCCCCCCAAGAGAAAACCTGGTGACCAACCCTCACAATCAAGCCCATTCAGCCGTGGAAGATCAACTTTCCGCTTCAATTGGAGTTCTCCTATCCTCATTTCCCCACATAATCCTCATACCATTTATTTTGGGGGAGATCATGTTTTTAAATCCATAGACAGGGGCGATCACTGGAGGATCATCAGTCCTGATCTCACCACAGATGATCCGGAAAAACACAGCAGACCCACAGGCGGTATCACTTTGGACCAAACAGGAGCCGAGACTCACTGCACCATCACAACCATATCTGAATCTCCCATCACTCCTGGACTCATCTGGATAGGAACAGATGACGGAAATGTCCAGCTAACCCGAAATGGAGGAAAAACATGGATCAATGTGAGAGAGAATGTTCCGGATGTCCCTGAAGGAATCTGGGTCAGCCGAGTGGAAGCCTCCCGTTTTGACGAAGGAATCTGTTATCTGACTTTTGACGGGCACCGCAGCGATATATTCAAACCCTATGTTTTTAAAACCACAGATTACGGTAAGACCTGGACAAACATCTCAGGAAATCTTCCGGATGGGGGGCCGGTCTATGTCATCCGCGAAGACCTGAAAAACAAAAACCTTTTGTTCGCAGGGACAGAATTCGCTGTTTTCTTTTCCATAGACGGCGGCAAGAACTGGAATAAATTAAGCTTGAATATGCCGACAGTCGCATTTCATGACCTGATGATTCACCCCAGAGACAATGATTTAATTGCCGGAACCCACGGACGAGGCCTATGGATTCTGGATGACATCTCTCCTCTTCAGCAACTCACAGATAAGGTCCTTTCCTCTGAAGCTTATCTGTTTGAGAACAAACGTCCAGGAACCCACTGGCTGAGTCTTCCCAGAGGAGGATACGGTCGGGGAAATCTGTATTTTGCGGGAGAGAATCCTGAATATGGCGCTCCTATTAATTTTTATTTAAAGGAAAAGCCTTCCGATGAGGTAAAAATTGAAATTACTGATGCAACCGGAGATTTGAAGACCGCTTACACTTTAGAAGATTTGGATGCCGGAGTGAACCGTTTGATGTGGGATATGAGATTTGATCCTTCACCAAAACAAATAAAGCAGGGCCTCAACCAGATGCAGCAAATGATGGAGAGAATCCTCCAGAGGCCAGAAGTGGGAGAGGAAGCGAAAGAAACAGTGCAAAAAGCACTTGAAGAGCTCAAAAACCCTGACCTCTCCTTTAGAGAAGCGGCAGCGATTCAAACCAGAGCTTTTGAAGCCATAGGTTTTGGCCGGTTTAGAGGAAGATTTGGTCCCGGAAGAGGAGCTATTGAGGCTGAGCCAGGAACTTATGCCGTTAAACTAAAGGTCAACAATAAAACTTATACTGGTAAAGTCTCAGTCCGTCAAGACCCTATGCTGGAGGACAAAAGAAACTAACCAAAAAAAGAGACCCTGTGGGCATTTTTTCATAGTATTAAAATGATTCAAAAAACACAAAATAATCTAAAGACCATTCAATATCTTAACAAACTTTATCCTTTCCTTTTTCTCTGTGTTTTTCTTTTAGCCTGGAGTTGTGGGGGAACCAAAGGGAATAATTCCCTGCATAATGACACACAAGCAGAAGAAAGAGAGGTGGTTGAACAAAGTCCTGAAAAACTTCCTGAGATCACGATCCGAAATGTGACAGATGGCCCTGTAACTTACAAGATCGATCCCCAGTCTGATGACAAAGAACCCCAGAAAATAACCATAGAAGCGGGTGAAATCCACCGCTATCCCACTAAAGAAGACATGCATGTTTTTTTCCCAAAAGACAATATCTGGATCCGTTACACTTTGGAGAAAGGCCGACCTTTTTCTTTCCGTTATGATGAGAACAACCAGCTTGAACTTTATATCGGATCTCATGGACGGAAAGATGCTGTGGATCTGGCACCCTATGTAGCCACTCCTCTTGGAGTTGCAGAAACCATGCTGCAGCTGGCAGAGGTCAAGAGTGATGATGTGGTCTATGACATTGGTTGCGGAGACGGACGCATTGTGATCATGGCAGCCAAGAGGTATGGGGCAAGAGGAGTGGGGATCGAACTGGATCCGGAAAGGCTCAAGGAGGCGAGACACAATGCCCGAGAGGCAGGAGTGGAAGATTTAGTTGAATTCCGTCAGGAGGACGCCACGAAATCAGATTATTCAGAAGCCACAGTAGTGACCATGTATTTACTTCCGGAATCCAATGAACTGCTTCGCCCCATTCTTGAGGCTCAACTGCGAGATGGAGCGCGGGTGGTCTCACACAACTATGATATTGTTGGATGGGAGGATCGAGAAATTAACTACCAAACTGTTGAATCCTGGGATGGAGAGGAGCACTCTATTTATATCTACAAAAAATAAAATAAGCCGGGCTATTTCTTTTTCTCAACAAACGATTTTATAGGCCGCAGGTGGATATTTTTCCTTCGGGCTATTATTTCATATTCCTTGATGACTTTTTTTGCCATAGCTCTTGATGAGTACTTCTCATGCACTACCCTGTACCCATTTTCCCCATAAGAATAAGCTAATTTCCGGTCATTATATATTCGAAGAATCGCTTTAGCTAGAGCAGCGGGATCTTTAGGCGGAACAAGGAGGCCTGTTTTTTCGTGGATCACCACCTCTGGAATTCCTCCCACTTCAGTGGCTACCACAGGCAGATGACTGGCCATGGCATCCAATATACTGGTTCCCAGTCCTTCCAAATAAGACGAAAGCACAAATAAATCAAGAGACGCCATAATCTGTGGAACATCCTCTCTAAAGCCAAGAAACAGAACAATGTCTTCCACCCCGACTTCTTTTACCTTTTGGTCAAGTTCCATGCGCAGAGGACCTTTTCCCACTATAATCAATTTTATGTTGGGAGCCTTTTTTTTGAGTATGCCTGCGGCTTCAATCAAATATTTATGCCCTTTATGGTCAGCAAGATGAGCCACGATCCCTACTAAAAAATCATTTTTACCAAAACCAAATTCACGGTGAAGATAGTCTTTCGAGGAAACATTCTCAAAGGGAGTGTAGTCAATTCCTGAGGGAACCACTTTGATTTTTTTCTTATCAATCCCACAGGATACAAGCACTTTTTTAACCCCTTCAGATATGGCAATGATCCTATCCACATCTCTTCTGTATTTGATCTTTGAGAAATAATTGTTTTTAAGAGGGAAATCAACCCGTCTTGAAATAACTCTTAGTGGAACCTTAGCCCTAGATGCGGCCATAGCACTTACGGCTGCTGCATGAGCATCATGAGAATGAACCAAAACACAGTTTGCTTTTTTCATCTGTCTGGCTAATCTTAAAACAGCAATGATATCAGCTTCGCTTCTTACTTTTAACGGAAAAACCGGAAGCCCTTCCTGTTCTGCTTTTTTATAAAGAGGGCTGTTAGGCTGTACGTAAAATCTGCAGGGATAACCCTTTTTTTGAAGTTCTCTCACCAAGAAAAAAGACTGCCTCTGACCCCCTCTCCATTCTTTTCCTGAATCAATTTGGAAAAGGCTCAATTCGTTCTCCTTTCTTCCATATCTCTTTTAACTTGGCATAACGAGTAAAAATAGCATAGCTGTGAAGCACGGCGATAACAAAACCAGCAAATCCGTCTAAAATCCCGGCTTTGAAGAAAAATGAAGTGATAAATCTTTGAGGAGGAAGAAAAATCAGGTGATACCATCTGCACTTTTTCCCTTCAGCATAAAGCTTCTTGGCTCCCAGGCTGGAAAATTTATCAATGCGTTTTAAATGGTCGCTGATGTCTTTATAGGTGAAATGATAGATAGGATTGTCCAGCTTTTTGATTTTTCCATCAACCACCAATTTTTCATGAACATATTCTCCCTGCCAAAAAGCTTTGTCCTTTTTAAAAAGGCGTATTTTTCTGTCTGGATACCAGCCTGAATGGAAAATCCATTTCCCCAGATAATAAACCTGTCTGGGCATGGAAAAAGCTGTGGCATCTGGTTCCTTGAGTTTCAGTTCCTGAATTTCTTGCTTTAATTCCGGAGAAAGCCTTTCATCCGCATCCAGGGAGAGAATCCAAGAATGAGAAGCTTTTTTATTAGCGTAATTTTTCTGGTCCGCATAATCAGTCCATTCACGGCTGTATATCTTTGAATCATATTTTTTAGCAACTTTAAGAGTGCCATCAGTGCTAAAGCTGTCGACCACTATGATTTCTGAAGCAATATCCTTAACGCTTTTGAGTGCCCCTTCCAGCCGCTCCTCCTCATTGTAAGTGATGATAACTGCAGATATTTTCATGTCAGTAATACTATCATAAATCAATTATTGTGTCATTGAAGCGAATCCAAAAAGCATCTAATCCCAGCACCACAGAATCCACATACTGCAGCCTCTTCTCGTCCAGCAAGTCAAGAAGTTTTTGTTCACGCCCTAATTCCTAATTTATGATCTCCTTGACTTCAGGTATATTCTGACTGAGCTTTTGATATTGAGTCTGGACAACATCTTTCCCTCTTTCCATGAGACGAAGACCCATAGTCATAATTTTTCTAAGGAGATAATCTTTCATTAAATCATAACGTGAGGTAAATAGTCAGTCAATGAAAAACAGCAATGATCATGAGTAATCAGTGTAATGTGGAAAAAATAAAAAAACACTTGACATACCGTTTATTACACAGTATATATATGTAACACAGTATAATAAAAAAGAAAGGAGGCATTCTTCATGACAACAGATATCACCCCTTTTGAGACTGAGATGAACCGTGGATTCCTTCAGGTTCTGGTTCTTGTCCTCCTGGAAAGAAAAATGTATGGATATTCCATAGTTAAAAATCTCGAGAAAAAAGGGTATTTGATTGAAGAAAACACTCTTTATCCCCTTCTGCGCAGGCTGGAGAAAAAGGGGCTGATTCAGAGTCAGTGGGATGTCAGTGAAAAAAGACCCCGGAAGTTTTATGTTATCACAAAAAAAGGACAGGATATTCGCCGCCAGCTTCTCGGCATCTGGCAAAGACAAGACGAAATCTTAACACATGTTTTGGAGGAAAATAAAAATGCATGAAAAACTAAAAAAATATCTTGGAGAAATCAGCCATTATCTTGCTGCTGTTTCTGAAAAAGAAGAAATATTGACTGAAATAAAGAGCCATATTCTGGAAAAAACAGAACAAGAATTCGGAGAAATCAATGAAGAGGCCATTGACAAAGTCATAGACACTTATGGGTGTCCCCGGGAAGTCGCTGAAAAATACACAGAAGGCTTTGAAATCATTGCACCAAGCTTTAAGGGACATCTTCTCCGATATACAGGAGTCCTTTTTGCTCTCCATTTCAGCCTCACGCTCCTTTCTTTCATTTTCAAAACCAGCTTTTTTGTGCTTCCCTTCTTTTATATCCCCAAAATCGACAGCTTCCAGGAGCTTTTCTATGTGCCCATGAGTTTTGTCTATGACCTGGGATTAGTGGGACTCATCCTTTATTTTGTGACGCAGAGCCGAAAAGATGTTCGTTTGCCCTGGATAAATCTTAAGATAAACTGGTTAAAAATCACCAAAAAGAGACAGGCTCAATCCAGGGTCATTCCATTCATTTTGATGCTTCTGGGTTATGCAGCCCTTGTCTGGATCTATCTCCGATTCAACACCCTTTTCTTCAAAACCATAAATCTTCAAAAAGCTGAATCGCTGCTAACTCCTGCTGCATCCCAGTGGTATTCTTCAGCCCTTTTAGCTCTGTTAGGAATTGGGCTCGCTGGCTATGGGATCAAATTTCTCTATACTTCTGAATGGGTTAATCTCTTGAGAAGCGGCTTTCAACTGGTCATCCTTGGTATTGTCATTAATAAACCCATAGAAACTCCTTTTATCAAATTTCCATTTCTCGATCTCCCTTTGATAGCCAACATTATCTTAACCGTTATTTTGGTTTGGGTAGCGATTGATTTCCTGAAAAGCTTGCTCATTCTGGGAAGAAAAGCTTTCTTCAAAAAGCCTTCTCAAAAAAATAGTTCCATAGGAAGGTAAAGATGAAATTAGGTAAATGGATAAACCGTCCCCAATTTATACAATTTATATATGATTTGATGCTGTCCTTGACAATAGCGCTGTAATGGCGATAAAATAATTTTAAGATATGTGGGAGTAAATCCAAGACTAAAGGTCCGAGTGATCAAGTGCCGCCAAAAAAGAAGGGAAACTCAATCGACAACTCTTCTGACCATCAGTCTGCAGCTCCCGGACCAGACCGTCCCGTCCAGCCAGCCGCCGGCAAATCCATCCTGGTCATAGAGGACGACCAGACGAATCAGAATATAATCCGCCATTTTCTGGAGAAGGACGGATTTGTCGTCTTCTCGGCCGAAAACGGCGAAGAGGGTCTGCGGCAGGCCCGGGACAAGCCGCCCGCTCTTATCCTTCTCGATCTCATGCTGCCCGGTATAAACGGTTTCCAAGTCCTCTCCCACCTCAATCAGGATGCTGCCCTCGCCCCCATCCCCGTCATCATTCTCAGTTCCCTGACTCATGAGGACGACATCATGAAGGCCCTCAAGTCGGGAGCGGCTGATTACATCACTAAACCGTTGTCACCGGTCGTCCTGATGACCAAGATCAAGATGCTCCTGACCGAACGTTCATGAAACTCTATTCTTCCCTGGTCCTGGTCTTTTTCCTTGTCCTGGTTGCCATTACATTGGGATTATTTCTGACCCTCATCGTACGGCGTGCCATCGTCCAATACCGCGAGCGCAAATTCGCCGCCCGTTACCGGAAAATCGAGGGTGAGCTGTTAAAGCTGCTCGGAGAACCCGGTGTCGATGGGGCTTTGGCCCTGGCCGATCGCCACGCCAAGTTTCCCCACGTCCTAACCGATGTCCTAGTGAATTATTCACGTTCGCTCTGGGGCGGGGAACAGGCCAAGCTGTTCGCCATCTTCAACCGGGCCCTCCGCTCACGTTTCCGGGCCGATTTATCATCCCGACGGATCGTCCGTCGGTTACGGGCCGCCCGGTTAATCGGATTTTTCGTCGATCATTCGGATGCGACAGTCATCAAGGACCTTCTCCAGGGTTCTCCGATCGTCCGGCTAGCTGCAGCCAATGCCATCGCCCAGTCGCCCTCCACCGAGGCTGTCCCGATCATTTTTCGGGCCTTTGAGACGGACGACGTAGAGAATGCCCATGCCTACAAGAACGTTTTATTCAGTCTTAAGACCAGGGCCGAAAACGGCATCCGAGAAGCCCTCAAGAAACCCCTGGACCAGAAAAAGATTGAAATCCTCATTGAAATCGTCGGGTCCATCCCGATTATCGCTTTGGCCGAGGATGTCGCGGCCTTCGCCGAGCACCAAGATAAGGAGGTCCGGCTGAGGGTGGCCCGGGCGCTCGGAAGACTGAGACGTCCGGATATGCTTCCAGTACTGCTTCGCCTGGCCAGGGACAAGGCCTGGGAAGTCGTCGCCCAAGCCGTTAAAAGCCTGGGGCGGCTGGGGAGTCCCGAGGCCCTCGATATCCTGACGCAGGCCCTGTTTTCTCAGCAGTGGTATGTCCGGTACAATGCCCGGGAAGGCCTGCTGAACATGGGGGAGTCGGGGATCGCCCGCCTGGACCAAGTAGCCAGACAGAACCGCGACAGAGATGCCGCGGACATGGCTGCAATGGGTCTAGTCGACGCTGAATTCAAGGAGGGGTCATGAATCCCGTCCTCCTCGCTTTGCTCAATATCTACCTCAAAGGCGTTTTAGTCTACTTCCTCCTCCTCAACGCGGTTTATATGCTCTTTGTTGTTATGAGCGCGTTCGGCATTCTCCGCCATAACCGCTGGACACGGTATATCCATACGCGGGAAATCTTTTCCTCGCCGTTGTCCAAGCCGATCTCGATCATCGTCCCGGCCTTTAACGAGGAATCTGGGATCGTTGAGAGCATCCGCTCGCTGCTGGCGCTGGAATATCCCCAGTACGAAATTATTGTCGTCAACGACGGATCGACGGACACCACCCTGAGCCAAGTGGTCAAAACCTTCGGCCTGAAGCCCGTTCGCCGGATCTACCGCAAGGCTCTCAAGTGTAAGCTGATCCGAGGAATCTATGCTTCTTCCGAATATCCCCAGCTTGTCCTGGTGGACAAGGTAAATGGCGGCAAATCCGACGCCCTGAATGCGGGCTTGAACATCTCCCGCTACCCGCTTTTCTGCGCTATCGACGGAGATTCGCTGCTTGATCGGGACAGCCTCCTCCGCGTTGTCCGGCCATTTCTTGAAGACCCGGACCGTGTGGTGGCTGCGGGCGGCGTCATCCGGTTGAGCAATGGCATCGTTATCCGGCCAGGCCAGACAACAAAACTCCGCTTGCCCAGAAACAGTCTGGCCCGCTTCCAGATTCTCGAGTATTTACGGGCTTTTCTGGGCAGCCGTATGGCCATGAGCATGCTGCGAAGCATGATCCTCGTGTCAGGAGCGTTCGGGATTTTCCGTAAGGACATCGCCATTGCCTGTGGCGGCTACAAACTGAACGCTATCGGCGAGGACCTCGACCTCGTCGTCCGTATACGACGGTATTGCTACCGGAAGAAAATTTCTCATCGAGTCGTCTTCGTTCCCGACCCGATCTGCTGGACCCAAGGTCCTGAGCGCTGGCGCGTGCTGGCCCGGCAGCGAGGCCGGTGGCATCGCGGTCTCATCCAGACTTTTCATTTCTACGGGCGTATGGCCTTCAATCCGCGATACGGCCTTGTCGGGATATTTGCTTTTCCGTTTCATCTGGTTTTCGAACTCCTTGGTCCGATCATCGAAATACTGGGGTACTTCACCTTCGTCCTCTTCATCTTTTGGAACAAAGTCAACTACCCATTCGTTTTCCTTTTTTTTATGGTCAGCATCGTCCTCGGCACACTGCTTTCGATTTCCTCGATATTTCTGGAAGAGCTGTCCTCGAAACGATACCCGCGGTTCCGGGACATTTTCATCCTGGGCGCATATAGCGTCCTGGAGAATCTCTATTATCGCCCATTCCTGTCCCTGGTCCGGGCCAAGGCTTTCCTGGACTACTTCCGGGGGCGAAACGTTTGGGGTGAGATGGAAAAGAAAGGCTTCAGAAAGACATGATCCTGTTATTTTGAGATTCACAGCCGTCCTTATTAAGAAGAATTCCCTGAAATCGGCATCATAACAAGTTTGGGTGACATGGACTGTGAATAAGATTGACAATAACTGTTAATGATTATAAGTTATGTTTAAATAAGAAAAGGGCATTATGAGCTTGCTCATGCCATGGGAAAAATTATGCTTATGAATATTTTGCCGTTTGTCCATTTTTTTACATTTTTGGTCTATTCCTTCTTGATAGTTTATATACTATGGAAAGCTCCAAAATCCTTGCTTAATAGGGTTTGCGCTGCTTTTTTTGCCTGTTATGCCCTCTGGAGTTTTGCGTATATTTTTATGTCCACTCCGGGTGTCTCAAAAGACACTGTGATATTATTTGATAATATTGCTTCTGTAGGATGGATTGGTTTTGCCGGTTTCTTTTTATGGTTTGCTCTGATTTTCACAGAAAAGAAAAAGACATTAAAAAAAAGAATTATTTATCTCCTTATTTTTATTCCGGCTTTACTGTTCATCTACATACAGTGGACCGGTATTTTATCGGATTATATTAAACATTTCTGGTGGTGGGAAGGTATTCGATCAGCATCGATCTGGGGTCATCTTTTTAATTTCTATTATCTTTCATTAACAGTAACAGGATTTTATCTGATTTTAAATTTCGGAAGAAAGACCAAAGAAACATATAAGAAAAAACAAGCAAAAATCATCTTAGTCACTGGGTTAGCTACCCTTGTTCCAGGCTCTATATTGTTTGCAATTCTTCCAGCATTGAACATTCATTTGGTCCCTCCCTTAGCAAATGTGTTTACTCTCATCTGGGCAGCTGGAATAGTCTATGCCATAGCTAAATATAGACTTATGGTTATCACTCCCTATACAGCCGCTGAAAACATCATCTCTACCATGGCTGACTCCTTGATTTTATTGGACATGGAAGGGAATATAACGACTGTCAATGAAGCTCTGTTGGATTTATCCGGATACAAAGAGGATGAGTTGAAAGGAAAATCATTTGAGATATTTTTTAGGGAAAAGGATTTCCGGAAAACCTTGCTGGATAAAGCCGCCAAGAAAGAAACTATCAGAAATTACGAGCTTAATTTTAAAGCAAAAACAGGAGATGATATTCGGGTACTTTTTTCAAGCTCTTCGATAGTTAACGAGGCAGGCGCTGTAGCCGGGATTGTTTGTATAATCAAGGATATCACCGAACTTAAGCAGGCAGAGAAAAACCTGCTAAGGACAGTGAAGAAATTGGATCAGGCCAATGTCCAACTCAAGGCTTCAGTCAAACGGGCGGACCAGCTGGCCTTTGAAGCCCAGGCGGCCACCATCGCCAAGAGCCAATTCCTGGCCAACATGAGCCACGAGATCCGTACGCCCATGACCGGTGTTATCGGTATGACCGAATTGCTTCTGGGGACCGACCTGACCAAAGAACAGCGCCATTACGCTGAGACGACGAAATCGAGCGCCGAGGCTCTGCTGAGCGTCATTAACGACATCCTCGATTTCTCGAAAATTGAGGCGGACAAGCTCGAACTTGAAGAGCTGGATTTCGACCTGCGCGAGACATTTGAAGGCGTCTCGGGGCTGCTGGCCCCGCTCGCCCGCGATAAAAAACTTGAGTTCGGCTGCCGCATCAATCCTGATGTACCTACGTTCCTCCGGGGCGATCCCGGACGGCTGCGCCAGATTCTGATCAATTTGGGAAATAACGCCATCAAGTTTACCTCCCAGGGAGAGGTCGCGATGAAGGCGAAAGTGGAATCCAAGACCAAAGAGCGGATCAAGGTCCGTTTCGAAGTGCGGGACACGGGAATCGGCATCCCTCAGGAAAAGATCGATTCTCTGTTCACCGCCTTTCAGCAGGTGGACTCCTCGACGACTCGCCGGTTCGGTGGAACGGGATTAGGCTTGGCCATTTCTCAGCGCCTCGCCGAGATCATGGGCGGGGAGATCGGAGTCGAAAGCAATGAGGGCCGGGGATCGACCTTCTGGTTCACGGCCGACTTCGGCTTGCAGCCTCGGCTTAAACAGCGGGAAGGTCTGCCGCCGGTCGACCTCCGCAATGTGCGGATACTGATTGTGGATGACAACACCACGAATCGCCAGCGCCTCGCCGAGCAGCTGGAATCTTGGGGCGTCCGCCATACTGAGGCCGAAAGCGCCGCGGAAGCGACCAGTCTCCTGCAGGCCGCCCGGGCCAAGGAAGACCCCTTCCTTATCATGATCACGGATATGCAGATTTCTGAAACAGACGGAGAATCTCTTGGCAAAGCTGTCAAGTCGGACCCCGAGTTGCGAGACACGCACCTGGTGATGATGTCCTCCTTGGGAAAACGAGGTAATACCAAAAGACTCAAGGGCATTGGGTTCTCCGCCTTTCTGACAAAACCGGTCAAGCAATCCCAGCTCTACGATCGCTTGATCACGATCCTCGGCGTAGACGCTGAGGCGGCCAAATCTCAGGAATCCGCCCCAGGCGTACACCCCACAATTAATAAAGCCCACAGGAGCAAGGCTCGCATCCTGTTGGCAGAAGACAATCTCACCAATCAGGAGGTGGCCATCGGCATCCTGGAGAAACTGGGCTTTAGCGCTGATGTCGTGACTAACGGACGGGAGGCTGTCCAGGCCTTGGAGAAGGCACCCTATGATCTCGTACTAATGGATGTACAGATGCCGGAGATGAATGGTATTGAGGCGACCCGGGCCATTCGCTCTGGAAAAACCGGAGTCCTCAATCCAAAAATTCCCATTATTGCCATGACCGCCCACGCCATGAAAGGCGACCGTGAGCTCTTGATCGAGGCGGGAATGAACGATTATATCTCCAAGCCGATCGTACCGCAGGTCCTGGAGGAGACGCTCGAGAAATGGTTGGGGAATGCCGGAAAGCAGCAGCCATCGGATGCTGCATCACGCGGTGTAGCCGAAAAACCCCTCGAGGACCTCCCTGTTTTCGACCGGAAGGCGCTTATGACCCGGTTGATGGATGACAAGGATTTGTTCAGGAAGGTCACTGCTGGTTTCCTGGAAGACATGCCTAAAAGGATCCTGACGCTTAAGCAACATCTCGATCAGGGCGATGCTGGATCGGCCGGCCTTCAGGCGCATGCCATCAAAGGCGCGGCAGCAACCGTGGGCGGCATGGCCCTGAGCGCCGTGGCCTCTTCCATGGAGGAAGCCGGTAAGGGCGGCCGACAGGAAGAAATCGCTTCTCTCGTCCAGGAGATGGAGCGGCAGTTCGCACTCCTGAAAGCGCGCATGAGGAAGAAGGCACCAAAAAACTCCTGATCGCTGAAGGCGGCTTCAATTATTCCTGTATTCCGGTCTGCCTGCTCAAGATCATCAAACACCTTAATCTGACCTTTAAGGCTGCTCGGCCCCCGCCTCCTTTTGCTTGATCAACTCCCTCTTAGTAATATTCCAGGAAAGAAATCCATACTGTCAATGAACCGATGTCGCGGCTATTTTAATTGACTGCCTAGTTTTTCAGAGATATTATTAAATCAAACGGTCAAAAAAATAAAAGTAATGAGAAAAATCAATGCTAAAGAAACGGTCTGGATGACTATTCTCACCATCTTGTGTATTATCTGCTTCCCGGTCAATCCCCTTGTTCTTACAGGACTGATCGAACCCGGTTTCTACCTTCCTCTATTTATTTTGGGTTGGATAGTCTGGGCTGTGGGTATGATCCTGGTTATGACTCCTATCATTCTGTTTCCGCGTCGAGGAGGTGTTGCTAAAGGCAAATCATTTGTTCATACCCATCGACTGGTTGACTCTGGGATCTATGCAGTGGTCAGACATCCTCAATATTTAGGAGGAATCCTAGCTTTATTCCTAGCCAATTTTCTTTTTTATCCTCACTGGCTTTTCGGTATCTTAGGCATTGTCGGAGCTGTCATTCTATACTGGAGCACCAAAGAAGAAGAAAAAGGTCTTATCCAGCAGTTTGGTGATGACTACAGAGCTTATATGCAAAAAGTCCCCCGGATGAATCTCATACTCGGGATTATCAGGGTTTTGAAGAGACCGAACCAAAACAAGGCTTAAGGCTTTTATTCCTTTATAAAGAGCCGCACTTCTCCTTTTTTCATATTCAGTTTATGGGTTCTCTTAGATACTCCGCCCTCAACATGATTCAGGGATTTATGAAGAGTGAAAAAACGCTGACCCGAGTGTGAAGCCACCAGCATGGCTGCATCTTTGGGGGCGTGAACAATCCGGCTCTGAAGCACAGAACCGGATATTGTTGAATCCTGGGGCATAAAACCAAACCACGGTTATGCCGCTGAAGGATTGATAGAAAATTTGTATCAGGAAAAAATTAGGTAAATAGATAAAACGTACCCAATTTATATAT
>JAWLEN010000107.1:0-7856 GCA_041686095.1 Candidatus Aminicenantota bacterium | reverse complement strand
ACGAAATATCGGGCGCATCCGAGTTTCCAACATTAACTCACATAATAACTGTATTGATAATATAATTAAAATGAATGATTTTGTCTATTCTCTTGACAGTCGCCTTCTAATGGGCGTCCCTACTTATTTCTCCTACTTATTTCTCTACTTATTTCTACTTATTCGTCTATACTTATTCGTCCCTACTCTCCGACTACTTATTACTTAGTTCTGATTAAAGGCATAATTCCGAAGTGCAGCTGCTCATTGAATTTACTTGATCAATCCGTACTTCTTATATAAAGGTTTCAGCCGGGAATGGTTGTGAAGCTGGTATTCTTTAATCGGGATAATGGCACACCAGGGAAGAAAATTATCCCTTTCTTCACAGGCCCGCTCTAACCAGTAATAGGTTTTATCCAGATCATTCCGGAAAAAATAAATATAGGAGAATCCCAGCGCAGGCATATACTCCTGCTGAACTCTCTTCTCCAGACTCCCTAAGAGCTTCTCGCCTTTTTCATTTTGACCGGTTTCAAAATAATTGGAGGCTAACATCAAAGCAGGCCAGGGGGCTCCTCCCGAAAATTCGACTGCCTTCTCAAACTCGGTAATATTCTCTTTGTGCATCTGTTTCCCCCGGTAAGCCAATCCTAAATAATAGTGCATCAAATAAAAATCCGGAGCCAGGATCATTCCGGCCTTCATTTCTTGAATGGCTTTATCATACTCGCTGCCATATACACAGGCCAGCCCAATATGGGAAATGATAAGCGGCGAGAGAGGATCAAGTTCCTGGGCCTTTTTAGCTTCGGCTATGGCTTCTTCATGCTTCTCTGTGAGCGACAAAAACCAGGAATAACTCAAATGGATGATGGCAGAACTTGGATTTAATTCAAGGGCCATGGATAATTCTTGTTCAGCCCTTTTCCAATCCCAATCATAAAATGTATAAACCAGACCTAATGAGGCGTGAGCCTCACCGATCTCTTCATCCAATTCTATAGCTTTTTTCGCAAATTCCTTGACTTTAGGGTAGGCCTGATGAGGAGGAACGTTTCCCCAGTATGAGATGGCGTAAAACACTTCGCTCAAGCCGGAATAAGCCAAGGCGTAATTGGGGTCTTTTTGAAGGGTGAGCTCGAAATATTTAATAGCCTCCTGGAATCCCTCAATGGTGTATTTTCTCAGGTTGTAAATCCCTTTCAAATAAAGATTATACGCTTCCGGATCTTCGGTATAACGCTTAAGCAGTGCCTTTTTTTCCTTTTTTAACAGTTTGACTTTGAGATTATCAACAATAGCTAAGGAGATCTCATCTTGAATGGCAAAGATGTCTTCCAATTCACGGTCAAATTTTTCAGACCACAAGTGGAAACCGTCTGCGACATTGATAAGCTGCGCTGTGATACGAAGTTTGTTTCCTGATTTACGGACACTGCCTTCCAATATTTTTTCAACATTCAGCCTCCGACCCACCTCACGAACATCAATATTTTCACCTTTAAAGGCAAAAGCAGAGGTCCGGGCAACCACTTTTATGTCCTTTATCTTTGTCAAAGAATTGATGAGCTCCTCGGCTAAACCATCACAGAAATAATCCTGCTCAGGATCGTTGCTCATATTGACAAAAGGAAGGACAGCAATGGAGGGCGGCTCTTTTTCCTTGGTGAGGGAATGCATAGTTAATGTCTTATCCATCGCACCTAAGCATTTCAAATCTTCCAGCAAAGCCTCCATATCTGCATAGCGTTTGCGGGGATCTTTCTGCAGGCAAGTATTCAGTATTTTCTTAATCTCCAGCGGGACATCTTTCCGCAAATGTGAGACAGGCTCAGGCTCATCGTTTAAAATTGCATAGATGGCTGACTGGATATTTGCACTCTTGAAAGGCCGCTTTCCGGTGAGCGTCTCGTAAAGCACACAACCTAATGACCAAATATCTGTCTGCTGATCAACCTGTTGACCACGAGCCTGTTCCGGTGACATGTATGCCGCAGTCCCCATAACAGCCGCTGTTGTTGTGAGGTCTTCTCCCCAGGTTAATTTGGCCAGACCGAAATCCAGGATTTTTGCCATACCTTCATTGGTTATCATTATATTCGCTGGTTTAATATCCCGGTGAGTAATGCCTTTTTTATGAGCCACGCGCAGCCCCTCGGCAATCTGAGAAACAAGGCCTAAAGCTTCGTCCAAAACAAGAGGTCCTCCCTTCATCTTTTCTTTCAGGCTTTGGCCTTCCACATAAGCCATGGCAATATAGGTATTTCCATCAGATTCATTGATCTCATAGACCGTGCATATATTGGGATGATCCAGTGCTGCGGCTGCCTGGGCTTCTTGAATAAACCGTTCCTTGGCCTCAGTATCCCTGGTGAGATCCGGAGGCAGAAACTTTAGGGCAACAGTTCTTCTTAATTTGGTATCCTCAGCCTTGTAAACAACACCCATTCCCCCTTCCCCGAGCTTATCGACTATTTTGTACTGCGAGATAGTTTTACCGATCATTAAGTCACGCCAATAAATTATTTAATTCAAACCCCTCTCATTTTCCATAATTCACACTTATTGACTTCCTGAAATAAATTTATCACATTCAAAGCCGCAAGGTCAATGCCTTGTACTCGTTCACATCTCGAGCTCTCTGAATAATTGGGAGGTGTCTCTTTTAAATATCCCTATACCGGCAACCGCTGTCCCGAGAAAATTAGCGAGAAGGCCGGGGATAAACCCGATAAAATAAGCTTCTGTGGTAATTTGAGCCCTTAAAACAGGAGACATGAGAATGGTGCTCTCCTTCATCATCCCGGAAACATCGATTCCGATCTCCTGAAGATAATAAGATCCGAGAATACCTATGGCAATTCCGATCACAGAGCCCACAAATCCAATGACTACGGATTCAATCAGCATTTCTTTATAAACCCGGCCCTTTGACTCTCCGATAGCCATCCTGACCCCGATCTCCCCATAGCGCCGTATCCCTGACATCAATCCGGAATTCCACAAAATAAGCGAGATCACAAACAAAAAGACCCCCACGATTATATAGAGCTCCATTTTCGATATTCTCAATAATTCTCCCAGGTTATTCTGGTCCTCAAGCGTGAGCATCAGAGGAGAGAATTCATCCTCGGGATTTGAATATTTTTCATTGAATTCTTTTTTTATCTTATGAGCCTTCTCAGATTGGTAGAGTTCATTTTCAAAATAACCCAGGATTTCACCGGATTCTGACGCCATATCCAGAGCGTATCGAATATCCTCAATATCAGCGATAATGGTATTTTTATCCAGAGATTCAACTCCGAATTTGACAGTCCCGGCAATCTGGAAATTGTAAAGCGCCATTCCTCCTCTTGCTGAAGAACTGATTAAAGTGGCGGTGTCCCCTATTGTGACCTCCAGACTTTTGGCCATGGAAGCCGGGATGAGGATGTCTCCTTCCTTATTGGGGAGATGTCCTTTTTGCAGGGATTTATCCAGATTAAAGCGTTCTCTCTCCCTGGAATCTTTGCCAAGGAGATCCAGCGCTAAACCCATCACCGTGGTTTGAGCTCTTGTTTCTCCTTTTTCATCAGGAATATCAAGCAGTCCGGCGAACTTGATACGGGGAGTCCAGTCCACTCCGGGATATTCATTTTCCATCGCATGGATGAGAGAATCCGTATCCGTTAATGCCAGGTCATTGGGCAGCTGATCAGAGATCTCTTTATAGGCTTGGGTCATGATTTTCAAATGACCTGTACCATAAATGGCATTCGTTCTTGTCAGATCATCAATAAATCCCCAAATATAGGTGTACATAAACACACTCATAGCCACTCCAATACTCACGATAATGAGAGGAACCAGGCTGCGGTGTTTGTCTCTTAATATGCCTTTTATGAGAAATCCAATCATCCCTGCCTCCCTGCTAAGACTTTTTGGGGCTCGACATCCGTTATTCGGCGGGAAGGGAAATAACTGACGACCGTCACAGAGACCAGCATCAGAAGGGCTGATCCTATGATGATCTTCCACCCATACATGGGATAAAGTGTGGTCGAGATAGCCATGCCGAAATCACCGGCGCTTTCAGGTAATTTTATGCCGCTTTTTGCTGACCAGATAAGGAAAGGGGTGGCATAAAGGGCTCCCATGATTAAAGAAAGCACCCCCTGCAAAGCCCCTTCCAGAGTGAAAAGCTTGATAACGTTTTTTCTTTCCATTCCAAGGGCCATCAACATGCCGATCTCGCGTTTTCTGCGAAATATTGAGATAACCTGAGTATCAAACACAGCCAGGAGAGCCATAAACAACAGCAGTAAATACATAAAAGCATAGGAGACAGTCTGGATCTGCTTTATGGCTTCAATATCCCTCAATAAATAGGTAAGAGACTTATATTCCCACACCCCGGCGCGCTGAGACAGCGGTTCGAAATCTTGTTGGATCACCACCATGGTGGCATGTTCATGGGTTCCCATCATTTCCTGTAATTTTTGGTAAGGTATCCATATTTGACCATTATCGACCGCAGGGACCAATGTATTCATGACATGGACGATCTTTATATCAGCTGCATCAAATGTGCCGTCTTTATCCCGCCATCTTAAAGTGACTGTATCGTCTTTTTTTAATTGAGAGCTCTCAGCCATTCGGGTCCCGATCACAGCAGGAATGTAGTCTGTTTTTACCTGTAACCTCTCTGCAGGCAGATTTAAAATATTCTGCTCCGGATCTATGCCTTTGATCAGAATGTTTTTTATCCTTCCCTGAGGGTATAGGGCTCCCTGGGTTATCATGATGGGTTCAGCCGTGCCTTTATTGATCAGGGCTTCCATTTCCTCTGTGGGTTGAGCATGGCTTTTTTCAATGGTAGAGGGATCGTAGGGATCATAATTCTGGTGCCAGTACTGCCCTCCCCCGTAGATGGCATCCTTCATATTATTTGTGGTGGAATTGTTCATTCCCACGATGATTCCATTAAGGCTGATCATAGCCACAAAAACAATAGAAAGCACAAAGGCATTGAGCCAGGTTCTTATGCCAGCGCCGAGAATATTCCTGAATGATAATTTAAGACTCACCATGTTTGACTCCTCGGTTTTCCCGTTATGAAACCTCCGGGTCTGATTTTATGTCAAACTCTTTGAAGTGTCCAGTCCCCTCAATCACCCATCATAATTGTCTGATCCATTTAAAGTTTTTCTGACATTCCTTGAGCAGTCTTTTATCTGCTGTGATCAAAAAGGCTTTTTCCTTGTGAGCCAAACCCAGGTAACTGGCATCATAGAAGGATATTTCAAGTTTTTTGCTGTCAAATTTATCATGTGGAGTCAGCACTCCCCTATCTTGGCTTGCTTCACCCTTTATCTTTATTTCAACCTTTGTATAGTTTTATCTTTTATTCTATTTACGATCCACTTTTTTTTGGCGAAGTCACGTTTCAGTCCCTTGAGTGAAACATATTCTCCTCTTTCTATTTCTGCCAATCCCCCTTCTATTTTTGACCATTCTTCTGAACTGATTCTCACTTCATCAATTTCAGATTTCACGAGATTCCTTATTAATTCTCTTATTTTTCCGGTTTTACTATAACCTTTTTCATTACAGACAGTATCAAATGCAATGTATTCATCTTAAAATCTTTCTGAGAAGCATGAATAAAATCTGACTTAATTAAACAAATGAGCAAATAAAATCAACATGTTCTCTCAATTCCTCATCAATTGGATGACCTAAAGGGTCAAGGCCTACTTTCATTCCTTCCTTTCGAGCTAATTTTAAGGCTGGAACTATGTCGGAATCGCCAGTGATGATTATCAAAACATCTGCAAGCTGTTTTGTAGCCACCATAGCAATATCCATTCCAATTTTCACATCAACAGCTTTTTGCTCTATCCTTGGTTTAACATCTCGGGAAGCCAAATCATCAATTTCTATTTTTTTGTTGATCAGATTTTTAAATTTTTCTTGGGATAGAATCCATTGGTTGTTTCGCCAGACTGTTCTTCCTAGACGCAAGGCAAAATTAGGAGTTTCTTTAATTGACTTAAGCAGGGCATTTTGATGTTCAGCGACAGAGGTTTTGCTGAAGTCAATCGGCTTTTTAGATATGGGATTGTGGCCCTTCTTATCAAAAGGTTCTGTATCATAATAAAAAATTCTATAAATTTGATCCGATTTTCTTAAGTGTTTTTTGCAGTAATTTCTAATATTTTTACCGTTATAATAAAAGGATTTCAATCTGTATATGCTTTTGCGCATAAACCAACCATCAATAATGAATAAGATTTTCCGCATTTTCTTGGATCCCCTAAAAAAGTAAAGCCCCATGGTACTGCCAGGGGAAATTTATTGATTCCCCCGGGATCACATGGGGCATTTTTTTCTTTATTAAATACTGCAATATTTATCCAAAAATGTCAAATTTCAAGCTTTCTTCATCCATTCATCTTGTCTTCTTAAGAGAGTTAATGAAAGGTAATATATAAGACGTTGTATCTTGGTTATTTTCTCAATGAAAAACAATAATGATCATACCTCGCATCAACAATGCTCCGCTGAGAGTCAAGGGTGAAATTATTACAGGCGGCCAGCTTATTTACTGTTCAGATGAAAATCTTCGAATTTCTTTTGAAACATTTATCAGAGATCGATACTTTGATTTTCTTCCCGTTCTTCGTTCCATGAGAAGAATTTATTTTACTTCTATAAAAGATGGAGGACTCATTGGTTGAACCTGAAGTTGCTGCTCTAATCAGCTTTCCTAATCCTCCATCTCTCCTCTTTCTATTTCTGCAGTCATAATTGTCTGATCCATTTAAAGTCTTTCTGACATGCCTTGAGCAGTCTCTTATCTGCTGTGATCAAAAAGGCTTTTTCTTTATTTTAACAAATTCTTGACACCTCTCTGACAACTTTTGTTCTTCTTCTGTCCCCATCACACAAAGAACAGTAAATAACAGTCAATGAAAATTGTTTGGGTAATTCCTTAGGATTGTGATTTTGAGGGTAAAATCATTATTTTAAACGTAAGAAACTATGGAAATCTAGGTTTATCTTATTGATTATGAAAAAGATGGCCGAGCCTGTCCCCTACTTATACTGTACTTATACTCAGTTCCCGGATCTTCCGGGTCCGTTTGAGAGTTGCCATGATGCTGCCTTTATGGCACCATTATAAAACCAAAATGGAAAATGGAACAATAGCAATTTTCAAAAATAAAAGAGGGAGCTCAACATTTTCAGAAACACTATAAAAAAGGACTTAACAATCGTATTTTTTTATCTTAGGATAAGTCATAACTCCTGAATTTATTGGAAGAGATATTGTGAAAAAGGAAAATATATTTTTTGTTGTCATCCTCATGTGTTGGATTGCCTTGGCTGTAAACTGTAAAAAGGAAGAAACACAGTCAAGATCTACTAATTTTGAGTCATCTAAAGATATTCTTAAGCAAAAAAAGAGTGATAGAGAGTTTTCATCGAGTCATCTGGAATTGATAAAGGAAATAAACATTGAAAATTTGGAGAAACCGCTTTATAGACCGACATATTTGAGGTTTGATGAAAAGGGATGCTTATATACTTTGGATTTTTCCGAATTTCTCGTTCATAAATTTTCTTCTTCCTCTAATTGGGAACATTACAATCACTCTGTTTTTGGTAAGGGAAGAGGCCAGGGCCCTGGAGAATTTTCGAGGGTTTTGGATTTCAAGATATTTAAGGATGAAGTTTACTTGGTAGATGAGGGGACAGGATCCATTGAAGTCTTTTCAACGGACAGCATCTATAAGAAACGAATCTCACTGAGTAATCATGTGGTCCCGAGAAAGATAACCGTTCAAGATGGCAGGATCATTGTTCAATCGTTGATTCCGGAAGGACCG
>JAWLEN010000106.1:0-7870 GCA_041686095.1 Candidatus Aminicenantota bacterium | reverse complement strand
GAGAAACCCGGGATAAAAAGCCCTATGCTCACCATAAAAATAAACAGCACGAATCCTGCCAGAAAAAAATAGAAGACAAACAGGATAAGGAGCAAAAAAAGGCTTTTTTGCCATTGTTTGCGCTGGATCTCATAAAAATCTTGGGTAAATTTCTTTTTGGGTTTCATTTTGACCCAGCCAGTACTCATATTATTAAAAAAATTACGGATATTCAATTTTAAAAATGAGGAGAAAGCTAACTAGTGTCTGGATCGGATCTATTTCTTCTTTTTGATTTTTTTGGTCTCGGTCTCATGCCGCTCTTTGACTTTCTTCTTCTCAGTGGAGTGAGTTTCCTTTATCTTCTTTATGCGTTGTTCATACTCTCTTTCAATCCGGGCTTTCTCGGCTTGGCTGTGCGCTTTGGCTTCTTCCTGTTGCATCTTTTCCCTCATCTCAACCACTTCCTTCTGCTGCGTGGATTCGAGCTTCTCCATTTCTTCGCGGTGACGGCGTTTGATCTCTGCCTCTTTCAAGTCTTGCATTCGGGTGCTTATCCTGCGCTCAACACGTTCCTCCACCTCTCGTTCATTCAATACTTTCTTAGGGCGAGTGGCTTCATCTTTGGAGAACTTTGGATTGTAGATAGTGACCCGGTCTCCTTCAATTCTGGTCGGCCCTGCAGTGCCTTTGGGCTGCAGGTTATATTTGCGGATGCGGGTCTTGGTGATATTTTCCACAAAATTGACATCCAGACCGCCATTAAAAACAGTGTCCCCGCGCTTTTGGAGAGATGTTTTTTGAACCGTCATGTTGATGATAGTACTATTTCTCTCATAGGGAAGAATATAAGTATTGATGTTGTATTGGTTGAAATAGCGGCCCTGCATAAATACCCAGTAACGGGAAGGGATGGTTATTCCCCCAAACACAACTCCTGTTCCTGGGTTAAAGGGAACACCGGGTGGAATAGGAGCCCAACCGATATAAAGACTGCTGTATCTCCAAGACACCCAGGCCGGGGACCAAACATCCCCTGGAACCCAGAACCAGCCAATACGTGGGTCATACCCCCACCGACCGTAGTGGAAGGGAATCCAACCCCAGCGGTAGTTGGAAACCCACAGCCAACCATACTCTGACCACACCCAACGTCCGTTGGTATAGGGACGCCAGTTATAACGGACACCTGAAGGCACCCAGACATAACCATAAGAAGTGTATTGAGTCCAGTAGCCGTAGGGAGAAAGATAATCATAAACTTGATTCACGCCCCAGTCTGAACCATATCGATCATAATAGGGCTCATCAACTCGGTCAGAAGGAACATAAATGATACAACCCACAGTTAATAGCATAAATATCATCATCAAAAAAATTGTTTTTTTCATGATTTATTCTCCTCTATCTATAATATAACTCAATACAGCTCAGTGGGCAAGCGTCACACCACTGTAGCTTGAGTCCACAGTTGTATGGTGCTGCATACATATTTTATGAATAAGTCAGGTTAAAAATAACGGCTGTATTTAGCCCACAAATCATCTCCCAGCTCCCAATAGGCATTCACCGCCTCATTGGCCTGCTTGAGGCAGTATTGGGTCAAAAATTCACGTGCTTTGGATGGGTCCTGCTGGTACAAACTGAGCGCCTTTTCCTCGATTTTTGGCTGTTCTTGAAATAGCTGGTCTTCTATCTTCTGCCAAACCTTTGCGATATCCTGAGTCATATGCTGCCAGCGAAAAGCCGCCAGTTTGCTGACCCGACGAAAAGCCCACCACGCACAGTCGCGTCTAAAGCTTCGCCGTCCATCTACCCGGTAAGAATCAGGCATGCGGGTAATCCCACAGTAAAATGGCATATGAGGAGTGGTCTCAGGATTATCATAACCCAGCCAGACAACACCTCCGATCATATCCGGAAGCCAGTCTCGAGATTGGGTGATCTGAACATAAGTGGCATAAGCAGAACAGACAGACCGTTCTCTTTTGACTCTCAATAGCTCTCTTAATTCACTGTTCATATGAGGATTGGCTACAGGACTTTTAACCGCTTCCCCTTTTTGATTTACGGTAATCAGATCTCTGGTCATGTCAAACTCAGTCCCTTCATAAGTGTCCCTGAATAGTGCCAGAATGTTTTTGACTGAGACCTTCTGGTCTGGTTTGACAGAAAAAGGATAATTCTCAGAATGAGGATTCAGGTTTAAGGAGGGAGCCAGAAGACTCAACACCCTCCATTCCCTTCGTCTGGAGCCCATTTTGGTCCTGGTGGAGGGGGCGTAAGCATAGCAAAATTCAAAAGGTCGATCATTCTCCGGAGACCACCATCCCATCTCAATAGCTAAGGAGTGAACATTATCAGAAGCCAGGAAATAGTCTTCATTATCGAGGTCGATCTCCCTGATACGGCTTGCGTTTGCTGAAACTCCGATTTCTTCATCCGGTACCCGCTGAGCCGCCCATAGGGCTCCTTTTTTCCCTCTTCCCGGCCCAAATATCTCAAAATGCCAAGTTTCCTTTGGATCAGCAAAGGTGAAGCATTCCCCCCAATCAATGTATCCATACTTTTTAGTCAACTCATCGGCTGTTTTTATGGCCTCTCTCGCACTCTTGGCTCTTTCTAAAACAAGCCGGAACAGCTCTGGAGCATCGATGACACCCTCATCGCTTTTCAGCTCTCGTCGTCCTCCTATGGTGGTCTCTCCTATAGCCAGCTGGTATTCATTCATAACCGGGTAGGCTGTATTTATAAAAGCGTAGGTTTCAGAGACCTGGGGGATTCTCCCTTTGACCAGTCGGTCCTTATCATCAGGGCCTCTTGTTCTTTTGGCTTGAAAATAGATTTCAGCCATATCTCCGGGTTGATGTTTTTTATGAGGGACTCTATTGATCCAGGTCCGGTCTGTGCCTGAATCGCAGGAATGAGAAGTCATGGTGGACCCGTCTACAGAAGCCAACCTGCCAACCAGTATGCTGGTGCAGGATTCAAACTCCTCCTCTGATTTTTTGATAATAGATGACTCGGTTTGAGTATAGGTGACTCCAAATAATAGAAATGAAAGGACAGCGGCACCTAAAACCAATCTTTTAATTTTCATGTCTTATCTCCTTAAAAAAATGGGGGCAGTTCTAAAAAAACAGAAATGCCCCCGTTTTTTAGTTTTTTTTTCTACTGGTTGAAAGCGTGTTTTTCCCCATTTAAATAGAAATGCGAAGGGTCATCCTTTTTGATTTCAAATGTCATTTTTGCCTGGCCGCTTTCATCAACCTGAAACATCTTCTTGAGCCAATTGATGACAGTTCCGGCCCTCTCAGGAGGAAGGGATTGTTTGATATTTTGTCCCATCTTATCCATATCCATTATTTTTGCCTCGGCTTTGCCTACTGGAGGTCCTATTCGAATAAACTGAAACTCTCCCTTAGCCTGGATTTCTCCAAAATAATGGTCTATGGGTGACAAGGAGATTTTGATAATGGGTTTAGATTCAATTAACTTACCCACCAGAATTAGGCCTTTCATCGCTATTTCCTGCTGGACAGCCGCATCTTTGGCCGCTCCTGCAGACTGACCTATTTTGGCTAGATCAAAATAAGCATTGATAAATTCCGGTGACAAATTCTCTATAGAAAAAGTGGACACAGCTTCATTTAATTTAGTAAAAATGAGGGCTTTTTCAGGAATCCCCTCTACCTCAAGGCTTTCTAGATTCCATCCACTTGTGAAATCAAAATAATCGCCTTCTTGGGATGGTTTTAAGGAGTAAGAAAATCCTGCCTTGTCTAAACCAGCCCTTATGTTTTGCTTTGAGGTGTCCACCAATAAATCCATCCCATCAGCTCTGATCTCTAGGTCAATCAGCGGCTCTTTTTTCTCAAGCAGTTCAGATAGGATATCAACTGAATCTTGTTTTTGGAGAAAAGCTGTCACCAGCCCGGGTTCAGCCTGAAAAAAGCTCTCCATACCTCCCATTGAAAGCTCTATGGTTTTAACATCTCCTTTCTGTCCCGTAATATTGACTTTGAGCCCCTCTGCTTTTACTTTCATTTTATTATTTGATGCTATAAGGTCAGTCAAAACTTCCTCAAAGCTCTTCTCTTTGGCATCCAAAAGAGCACTTATATCATAACCTTCTAAAGCCATATTCTCTAAATAATAATGAACCGTCAACTCAGGGACTTCTTGTCCTTCATCCATTTGCTGGGATTTAAAAGCGGATATTATTTCTGACAACATGAGGGTGCATTTTATTTTTTCCGCTGATTTTAACTGAATATTGTTTTCTAACGGGTCATAAATCATCACCATCTTCCCCATTTCTATAGGGATATCAAATTCAGGAAATTCCATATTCAAGTGTTTGTAAACCGCTGTGCTGAAAATGACTTCAGGATTGGTCAGAGTGATCTGATATTGAGATTTTTCTTTCCCTGGCTCAATATTGATGTCAGAAAGGTCTGCTTTGATCTCAAGCTCCATTGGAGACTGGGCTATATTTTCAAGAAGAGCCTTCACATCATCCTTATTTATTTCAGGGGCTTTTCTTGCGCAAAACGAGGCCAAACCTATAAAAACAACCAATAAAAGAATTAAATATATCCTTTTTCTCATTAATCCCTCCTCTCAGACAATTCTATGGAGAAAGTCTGTGTAAAGCAAATGATTTTTTATGATGGCTTAGTCTGATCAGTCCAGGATAACTCTGATATTCTGAGATGGGATAAGAAGGCTTTTTAAGGTTCCCTTTTCATCTGTCTCTAACTTGATCACAGTGTCACCCATCTTCATTAAAAGCACACAACTCTCCTCTTCCGGTGAAGAGAGGGCAAATGAGATCTCAGCCTGGGGAATGATATAAGCTGAAAGATCTGCTTTTTCTTCTTCCAAAGAACATTTGTATTTTTTAGTTATGACCATATAAGAAGAAAAGACCGGATTGGGGAGTAAAAAAGCATCTCTTTTTATCTCAACAAAGGTTTCCTGTTCATGTCCTGCAACCTGGATAGCGTTTTTGACGGTCCCATCGGAAATACTGCTGGATATGGACTGTTTTGAGCCGCTCAATACTCCCTCAAATTCAAAACTTAAGGGAATAAAATCCTTATCCACTCGAATAACCAGATGCTTAATCTGCATGGAAACAGGTTTTGTGATCCTACCTTTGACCTCTAATTCATATCCTCTCTCCACTTCTCTCCATAAAAACTCTTCATAACCTACCTGTTCATCCATAAAGTAAATGGAGTAGGTCCCCCTTTCATTCATTTCCCAGCAGACTCCAGAAGAAATAAATAAAAACAATGACAAAAGCATCAATACGATAAGAATAAGGAACAATTTTTTCCACATTGGAATTATTTTACCCTCTTATTCAACCTTAACAGCAGTGCCATAAGCCAATATTTCAGAGGCGCTCTGCATTATCATGGAGGTGGTAAACCGGACATTGACAATGGCATTGGCTCCTAATCCTTGGGCTTCTTCGATCATGCGGTCAATAGCCTGCTCTCTAGATTCTGCCATCATCTTTGTGTAGTCCCTTATCTCTCCTCCCACTAAGTTTCTCAAAGCAGCCTTGATATCACGCCCCACATGACGGGCTCTGATGGTATTTCCTCGAACAAGTCCGTAATTCTTTATGATTTTTTTCCCAGGCACTTCACCTGTAGTAACTAAAATCATTTCTCAATCTCCTTATACCTCTCTCTTTTGTAAGAGAAAAGCTGTTCTCTTGTTAACGACACAATCAAAATCACAACACCAACAAGGGCTGCAAGAATCCCAATTTTCAATAGTACAGGACAACCAGGATCCTTTATGATGCTTTCTATCAGTTTATAACCACCAAAAAAGAGGAGTATCATAGCACCAATGGACAGAAAAATCCATCCAACCTTTCGTTCCAGGCGGTTATAAACTGACTTTTCATATCTTTCCCATGCTTCTTTGGGGGGTTGTTTTAATTCCACTTTATTCATAACATCCTCCAGCTTTTTCATATCTTCAAATTCTCTTCGACATTCCGGACATTCTTTTATGTGCTTTTCCACAATCCTCTTTTTCTCTTCATCCAGTTCTCCTTCATGATAAAGGGAAACCCATTTTTTTATTTCTTCATGTCTCATTTATTTCTCCGGATAATCACTGCCTTCTATCCCAAGATATGGAGATAAAATTTCCTTCAGCTTTTTTTTAGCATAATAGAGAGAGGACATGATGGTGCCCTCAGGTTTTTGCAGGACTTGAGCAATTTCTTTATAAGAATACTGATGGAAATATTTGAGGATAATAACCTCTCTTTGGGCAAAGGGGAGCTTTTCGATTCCTTTCCAAAGTTCATCTGTGAGCTCAAGATTTTTGTTTGTATCCTCAAAAAAACACATCTTTTCAATAGGAATGTCACTCTGAATATGCCTTTTTCTTAAGTGGTCTAGACATAGGTTCTTCAGCAGTTTATAAAACCAGGGATAGAAAGCTTTATTCATGTCATATTTTCTTATCTTATAAAAGGCCCGAATAAAAGCTTCCTGGGAAACATCTAGAGCGTCCTGACAATTTTTGACAAACCCCAACGCAACATAATAAGCAGCTTTTTTATATTTTTTTACAATGACCTGATAAGCTTCCTTGTCTCCTTTGACCACAGCTCTTAAGGCATCTTTCTCTGAGATCTGTTTCGTTTCCATGTTTAAAAGTTCCGGTTTTGGAACAATCAGTATGGGCTCAACTGTGCTTTTTTCAACCATTGTTCGTTCTCTTCATTGTGATATACGGAGTGAAACAGCGTTTTATTCAATATAAAATCAACCTTTCTTCTTTTTTTCCCTCTGGCGCACAACTTCATATAAAAATACCGATGCGGCAGAAGCCACATTTAATGAATTGACTTCACCGGCAAGGGGAAGAGACAAGATCTCATCACATTTTTCTCTGATGAGCCGCCTAAGGCCTTTTCCTTCAGAACCCATCACAATGCCTACAGGGACATTGTAGTCGAATTCATACCAAAGTTTCCCTCTTCCTCCTTCTGCGCCAATCAGCCAGATTCCTCTTTTTTTCAGTTCATCCATGGTTCGGGCTAAGTTTTTAACTTGGGTTACATTTACAAATTCTAAAGCACCTGCAGACACAGTAAAAACCGCGGATGTCAATCCCGCAGAATGTCTTTCTGGCAGGACAATCCCATCCACTCCCACCCCTTCAGCGGTCCGGACTATGGCTCCTAAATTCTGGGGATCTTTGATTTGGTCCAAAAGAAGAAGGAAAGGAAGGTCGGAAGAATCCAGGATTGAATCGAGTGAAACGAATTCCTTGGGAGAAATAAACGCAATGATCCCCTGATGATGACTATCTTTATCATCCATCTTTTTTTTGGGAGTCAGTATCACGGGAATATTTTTTTCTCTCGCATGGGAAAGAATCTCCTTCAATTGCGGTTTTCTCAGGTCTTTCTGCAGCATGATTTTATGGATCCGATTTGGAGAAGACCTTAAGACCTCCAGAACTGGATTAATTCTAACGATCTGATCCATAGGAATCGCTCTTAAACCCTAATCTATAATAAAAAAGCATCATTATCAAATGTAAGCATTTCTAATTCCGTGATACAGGTGAAGTATTATGTTTATTAAGGGGAGAGGGCAGGGGATGAGGAATCCCCTGTGAGGGCGGAGCGGGCATGGTTCCTCTTTAGAGGGGAGCGAAGCCCGAACCGGGAGAGAGATTCCACGCTGGGGAATCGAGCGGGTGACGAATCCCTTGCCCTTCCCCTTATATGTCAAATAAAATCTACCACAGCTTTAGAAATGCTTACTAATCAAATTTTCCGATTTACACTTGACTCTTTTTATGAATAATAGATGTTTTAGGAGGCCTATTTATGGATTTTTTG
>JAWLEN010000020.1:30962-32920 GCA_041686095.1 Candidatus Aminicenantota bacterium | reverse complement strand
GAGGAGAATGGCATGAAAATTAAGGGGTTTCTGGTGATTCTTGTTTTGGTGGTGATCCTCGCATTTTTTATTTACTATATTGGATCAGGAGAGAAAAAAATCATCAAAGAGCAGGTTGATTCTTTTTCAGGCGCTAAAGAAAAACTCACCAGGGCTGATATGAGCACTTTAAAGCGGGCTGTGGATTCTTATGCAGCTGCCCAGGGAAAGTTACCAAATAAACTTGAAGATATAAATTTAGTTATTCCTATGGCGACAGGAAGGTTTGATGCCTGGGGTAAGAAAATCAAATACCAAAAGATTTCCGAGTTAGAATTTCGTTTGATTTCAGCAGGAAGAGATGGAATTTTTAATACAGACGACGATATAATAATCAAATAAAGGAGAGGGAAATAAATGAAAATGTTTATTGATTCAAAATGGATTGAAAAAAAAGATAAAATATCTGTCCGTGATCCGTTTGATGATTCTGTGATAGAAACTGTACCCAAAGCAGATCTGGATGATGTCGAACGAGCTTTGGAAGCCGCTCATCAAGGCTTTGAAACAGCCCGGAACATGACTGTTTATCAGAGAGCTTCTGTTTTGTATAAAACAGCGAAATATATATCAGAGAGAGAGGAAGAGTTTGCTGCCCTTATAGCCAGAGAAGGGTCCAAAACTATCCGTGAAGCTAGAAAAGAAGCCCAAAGATGTGTCAATACTCTCACAGTATCTGCAGAAGAAGCCAAACGCATTCTTGGAGAGACCATTCCTTTTGATTCTTTTCCAGGCGGGGAAAACAGAGTGGGATATTTTTATCGTTTTCCAGTGGGAGTGGTGCTGGCAGTGACTCCTTTTAATGATCCCTTGAACTTGGTTGCCCATAAATTGGGCCCTGCCATAGCCTCAGGCAACAGTGTGCTTTTAAAACCAGCCACTCTAACTCCGCTTTCTGCAATAAAATTGGTTCAAGCTCTACTGGAATCGGGTTTGCCCTCTGAAGTCATACAGGTTGTGACCGGATATGGGAGTGAAATAGGTGATACCCTTGTTTCAGATGAGAGAGTCCGCATGATTTCTTTTACCGGTGGAGTCAAAGCAGGGAAACAGATTATGAACCGAGCGGGTATAAAAAAAATCGGTATGGAGCTGGGATCTAATTCTCCGGTCATTGTGTGCAGGGATGCTGATTTGGACTGGGCAGTGGATTCCTGTGTTTCCGGAGCTTTTTGGGCTGCAGGACAAAACTGCATCGGAGTGCAGAGAATTTATATTCACAAAGACTTGTATGAGACTTTTAAAGATAAATTTGTTCAAAAGACGCAAAATTACAACATAGGGGACAAGCAGAAAGAAGAAACTGATATGGGACCTATGATCAACGAAGAAGAAGCCGTGCGGGTTGAAAAGTGGATCAAAGAAGCCGTGTCTATGGGAGCTGAGGTATTATGCGGAGGCAAGCGTCAAAAAGCCCTTCTCGAACCCACTGTTTTAGAGAAAGTCCCTGAAAAGGCTGCCCTTTACAGAGAAGAGGTGTTTGGCCCTACAGTTAATCTTTTTCCTGTGTCAGATATGAAAGAAGCGGTCAAGAAAGCAAACAGGCTGCCCTTCGGACTTCATGCCGCTGTTTTCACTAAAGACGTTGATTCGGCTTTTAGGATTGCCTACGACCTGGATTGCGGTGGAGTGATGGTGAATGATTCCACTGATTACAGACTGGATTCCATGCCTTTTGGGGGAATCAAGAATTCCGGGTTGGGGAGAGAAGGGATTAAGTTTTCCATTCAGGAAATGACCGAGCCTAAAACCATCTGCATCAATCTAAGATGAATTCATTTGTTTTTTTCTTACTTTATCTCCTTTATTTTGTTGATTAACTCAAAAAGTCCAGGCTAAAATCCTTGCGAGTCATGCTTGACGCAGAAAAGAGAACAATAACAAAGGGATCGCCATTTTTTTATGAATAATTCAGGAAT
>JAWLEN010000020.1:11430-30862 GCA_041686095.1 Candidatus Aminicenantota bacterium | reverse complement strand
CTCAAAAAGTCCAGGCTAAAATCCTTGCGAGTCATGCTTGACGCAGAAAAGAGAACAATAACAAAGGGATCGCCATTTTTTTATGAATAATTCAGGAATAAAGAGGATGTTAAATGAGTGAAAAACTGACTTTGAGAAAGCTTAAAAAACATGAGGGAAAAGAAGTTTGTCTTTCTGATTGGTTTGAGATAACTCAGGATCGTATCAATGACTTTGCTGACTGCACTGAAGATAAGCAGTGGATCCATGTCAATATCAAAAAAGCAAAAAAGAGTCCATTAGGCGGAACCGTGGCCCATGGGTTTTTAGTGCTTTCCCTTATCCCTTATCTGAGCCAAAAAAGCATTGTATTATCCTATGACTGCAAAATGATGATCAATTACGGACTGAATAAAGTGAGGTTCATCAATTCAGTTAGACCGGGTTCTAGAATTCGAAACCGGGCTGTGCTGGAGAAGGTCGAGAAAAGAGGATTCCGCCGTATTTTGGCTCATGTTCAAAACACTGTAGAGATCGAGGGGGAGGAAAAGCCGGCACTCGTGGCTGAAGCTCTTGTTCTTTTTTATAAATAGTCCGAGTTATAAAACTTGGAAAATTATTTAATTCTGATAGAATGGTTTTTTCTATGATAGGTGTTTTTAATGTCTGAAGAATTTGATCCTGAGAATAATTATAAAAAAACAAGAGAAGAGATCGGTTATGTCTCCCGGAAAAAGGCTTCTCAGAAAGACTATGACAGGATAGGTTTTAAAGCCGGACTTGAAGTCCATCAGCAGTTAAAAACCAAAAAGAAGTTGTTCTGCAACTGTCCGGCCGGGCTTTATAATCCTAAGAATGAATATGATGCGGAAATCATTAGACATATGAGGCCTACGCTGAGTGAGTTAGGAGAGTACGACGGTACAGCTTTGATGGAGTTTAAAACAAGAAAACAGATCGTCTATAGAATAAAGAATGAAACAGCCTGTACTTATGATATTGATGACACTCCACCTTTTCCTCTTAACCGAGAAGCTCTTGATATTGCGTTGGAAATCTCTCTTTTGTGCAAGCTCAACATCGTGGGAGAAGTTCATATTATTAGAAAACAGTATTTGGATGGAAGCATCCCTACTGGATTCCAAAGGACCGCTATTTTAGGAGTAGAGGGAGAAATCCAGCTGAGGAACAAAAAAGTTAGGCTGATCCAGCTCAGTCTGGAGGAAGATTCATGCCGTGAAATATCGGATAGGGGGCATGTGAGAAAATATCAGACAGATAGATTGGGAATGCCTCTTATTGAAACAGTGACCTATCCTGATTTTAAAGATCCCGATGAAGTGAGGGAAGGAGCTGAATACATCCGGTTTTTAAACCGAAGCACGGGAAAAGTGAGAACAGGAATAGGATCAGGAAGAGAAGATGTCAATGTGAGCTGCAGAGGAGGAACGCGGAATGAAATAAAAGGTGTTTCTCATAATAAGTGGATTCCAGACCTGACTCATAATGAAGCTTTTAGACAGTGGTCTCTTCTTCATATCAGAGACAAAATCCAAAAAAGAGTCAAAAAAACAAAGAAATGGAAGATACGCTCAAAGACTCTTGATCCAAAAAAATTCCGCTTCAAATCCAATGTTCTCAAACACGCGGTTCAAAATAATTTTAAGATAAAGGTGGTGAATCTTCCTTCCTTCAAGGAGATCCTGTCCCATTTCTCACAGCCTGGCCAAATGTTTGCTGATGAGTTGAGCGGCCGGTTAAAAGTGATTGCGTGCATAGAAAAACCGAATATGACCCATTCAGAACAGATAAAAAAAGACATATCTGATTTTCAGTGGAAGAGGATCCGTAAGATGTTAGAGGCAAAAACAGATGATGCCCAATTAGTTATTTGGGGGCCTGATGAGGATATCCCCACAGCTCTTGAAACCATTGAGGAACGCTGTCAGATAGCGTTCGAAGGCGTGCCGAGGGAGAGTCGGAAATCGTTTGAAGACGGTACTACTGTATTTGAGCGGGTTTTGCCTGGACCTGACCGCATGTATCCGGATACAGATTCCTCTCCCATTCCTTTAGAAGAAGATTACATACAAAAAATTAGAAAAAGACTTCCGGTTGATGTTTCAAAAAGAATCGATCAATTAAAAAAATGGAGTATTCCGGAAGACATGTTTACTTATCTTTTAAGAAATAATCTTGTTCCTGTGATGGAAAGAATCATAAATGACTTAGAGATAAATCCCGCTTTTGTGGGAACTCTTTTTGGCCATATGTTGAAGCACATCCAAGGTCAGAATCAAAGCTCAACAAAATTTAAATACGACAGAATTTATCAGTTATTGAAGTTTCTTGATGAACAGTCTATTGAATTTGAACTGGCGGAAGAGATTCTCCCTGAACTTTATCGCCATCCTCAAAAGGATTTTCATCATCTTCTAGACAAATTAGGATTTCAAAAAAAGAAAACCGAAGATATTCTGGATAGGATTCCTTTTGTTTTAAAAGATTTTACTCCTTATAAAAGGATAAATAATGAGAAAAAAGCAAAGTTAGATTGGACTATGGGACAGCTGAGGTCTGAGGCCATAGGGAATATTCCTCTTTCCGAACTCCGACAGAATATCAGAAAAAGGGTTGAGAAAAGTGAGTGATAAAGATCTGTTTCAGGGTTATAAAGGAAGAGGATTGGATCTTTTAAAAAAATTCAATGCCAGAGTCTGGGGCAAGGTCAAAGTGGATACCACAAGGGGAATATTTGAGGGCACCATTCTTCCAAGAGCTGAAAATGATGATGACAAACACATTGTTCTCAAAATAGCCACTGGTTATAACATAGGGATTGACATAGAAACTGTGAATAACATTGAAGAGCTGGGTTATAAAAAAGCCAAATATCATATACCGGAAAAAAAGTTTCCTTACTCAGATGAGAAACCCAATGTCAAACTGTTCGGCACTGGAGGTACTATAGCTTCCAGATTGGATTACAGGACAGGCGCTGTGATTCCAGCTTTTTCTCCAGGGGAACTTTACGGGGCTGTGCCTGAGCTTGCTGACATCTGCAATATAACCACTGAAAAACTGTTTGGTGTTTTCAGTGAAAATATGGGGCCAATGCAGTACAAGGTTCTGGCTGAATCTATCCAAAAAGAAATCGAAAAAGGGATAGATGGAATCATTATCGGACATGGAACAGATACTCTTCATCATACTGCGGCGGCTATGACTTTTATGGTTCAGGACCTGCCTGTGCCTGTAGTGCTGGTGGGTTCTCAGAGGTCTTCAGACCGACCCAGTTCTGATGCTGCCTTGAACCTGATGCACGCTTCCTATGCCGCAGGTCATTCAGATATTGCTGAGGTGTTGGTGTGTATGTTTGGACCGACTTCGGATGAATACGGTTTTCTTCATAGGGGAACAAGAGTGAGAAAAATGCATTCTTCTTATCGTTCTACTTTCCGGACTATCGGGGACGTTCCTGTGGCAACGGTTACCAGAGACAGCGTGGAAATGATTAAAAAAAATTATAATCATAGAAGAAAAGATAAAAAGTGCCGAATATTTCCTTATTTTGAAGAAAAAGTCACCTTAATCTATTACTATCCCAACATGCAGCCGGATATGATTGATTCTTTAGTGGACAATGGATATAAAGGGATCGTGATTGCCGGAACAGGATTGGGACATGTGAATAAGCCCGTCTATCCTGCCATAGAAAGGGCTGTAAAAAAAGGGGTGCACATATATATGACTGTGCAGACTCTCTGGGGATATGTGCACATGTATGTATATGACACCGGAAGAGACTTGATGGCCAAGGGCATTATTCCTGCTGAGAACATGCTTCCTGAAGTAGCTTATATAAAGCTAGGATGGGTTTTGGCTCAGACAGATGATCCGGAAAAAGCAAAGGATATGATGCTCACTCCCATAAATGATGAGATCACGGAAAGAGAGCCTTACAACGGTTATCTTATTTACCAGGGAGGGGTCCCTGAAGTCGAGGAATTCATCAGGAAATTCCATAAATAGGGATTTTCTTTTTTTCAGCGTTTTTTGAGAAAACATAATAGGATTTTCTAGCAATGGATATTTGATCCATGTCTTTGTCATATTTATTATGGAGGCTTTTCTCTATTTCTTTTTGTCTGTGGAATCCTTTGTCTTCAAATTGATCCACCCACCACGTGGAATCAGCTCCAATAAGATGACCGTTTTTCGGATACCCATAATCGTCTGTGTGGATAGTTTGGAAAAGATTGTTCTCTTTTATGTCTTGTTCCCAGTCTTTAATATAAACAGGGAAAATTTCTCCAAAAACATCATCTTCACCAAAGGCGGGTATATTGCAGAATAAATATCCCTCTTCAGAAAGTAGCCTAAAAATTTTTTTGATGTATGTTGATAATTTATTGGGATTCAGATGCTCAAATATATCCAGGCCCAGAATAAAATCATATTTTTTCCCGAGATCGACTTCCAAGATATCTCCAAAATAAATATTTTCTTTTATTTCTGGAAAGGCTTTGGAAAGATAAAGCCGGCTTATTTCAATTCCTTCACTTTTGATGTCTTTATCATACAGGCATTTCATCACTGTTCCATTGGCGCAGCCTAAATCCAGCACTAATCCTGGGTTGAACTGGGAAATTAATTCTGATAGAAGTTTCTGGTCATCTCCGATCTGGAGATTCCATACTCCTGGTTTTTCATAATAGCCGTTCTCGATTATTTTTTTTTCGAGCCAGTCAAAATCTGAAGAGTCTTTGACTTTAAACACCCAGATATTCTCTTTTTCATAGATGTCCAATACTTGTTTATATTGTTCAGGTTTTTCATTTCTAACGGGAGGAAGAAGCAGATGGTGTATGTTTTCTCTGGTTATTTTGTTTTTAAATTCTTCTGATTGAATGATATCCAGGACCACAGAAACCCTAGATTTTCCTTTTTTTAACATTTCTAAATAAAACTTTTTTCCTTCAGGATCAATGTCTCTTTCCAGCAGTCTTTGGTATATTTCTTGTAGGAAATTTTTATCTGACTTCTTTTCTTTACAAGCTTTTTTGAACAAACCACTCATTCTAGTGTATATTTTAATTTAAAAGGATTTCTTGTAAAGGGAATTATGCAATCATCTGATGATTAACCTGAATTATTCACGAGTCAGGTTGATTAGGTGGCTTGCCTATAATATAATACCCTTCATTTTATAAGACACACATGACATGAAAAGAATAAAACTGATCATACCTATATTTTCTATCACACTTTCTACTGTTCTCATTGAAATTTTGTACACACGAGTTTTTTCAGTGATTTATGTTAGTTCGTTTGCCTTCTTGATGATTTCCTTGGCTCTTTTTGGCTATGGATTGAGCGGGGCTTATATGTCCATAAGTCGCTTTACAGATAAAAAAGATGCCATCAAGCATCTTGAATTATTTCTACTTGGATTTGCATTAAGTCTACCTATTATTTATAAAATCACCATATCAACAAATATAGATTTTTTAAATCTTTTCAATCCATTTTCTAATTTTTTGCTGCTTGTTTTTAATTTTCTTCTTTTACTGCTGCCTTTTTTCTTTGCCGGAGCTTCATTAGTTTTGATTTTCAGTTTGTATTCTTCTGAAATCGGAAAGCTTTATTTTATTGACCTCTTAGGAGCGGCCTTAGGGGGGATTGCTATCATTCCTCTGATCACAAATTTTGGTCCTTCAAGGATTATATTGATCATATTTTTACTGCTGGGGCTTTCATGGTTTTTAATAGCAAGGATAAAAAAGTTAAAAAAAGCGTTAATCTTTTCATTGATGGGGGTGGTTTTTGCTGTTTTATTCATTCATTCGGAAGCTCTGTTTCCCATAGTTCCTAAAATGGTCAAAAGGGGTTATCTCAAGCAGTACCATAACAATAGGATCCAATATTCAAAGTGGAGTCCGATCAATAAGATCGATGTGGCGCCTTTTTCCTCCCATAGAAAAATAATCTGGATAGATGCCGGAACCATGCAGTCCTGGCTGGCAAAATTTGATGGAAAAATCAATGATTTGGGACGCATAAAATGGACCAATGAGTCAATTCCTTTTCAGCTGACCCGAAGTGGAAACGCCCTTATCATTGGTTCAGCCGGAGGACATGAAGTCTTGTGCGCTCTTTCTCACCGATTCCAAAATGTAGTGGCGGTTGAGATGGACCCTGAGATCTGTCATATAGTTCGAGATGAATATTCAGATTATATTGGAAACATATTCCAAAATAGAAGAGTGAACCTTCTCAATGAAGAAGGAAGAAGCGCCTTAAAAAGAATGAACAACCAGTTTGATGTGATACAGATGGTCAATTCTCACAATGTGGATGCCTTGTTATCCGGGGGATTGAGCATTGCTGAAACATATATTTACACTGTTGAAAGCTTTAAAGATTATTGGAAGCATCTTAGAGACGACGGCTTCGTGTATATCGTGCATTGGTTTGGAGAACGACTTTTTTCAACAGCATTCCAAGCTCTCAGAGAAATGGGAGTCAATGAACCAGAGAAAAAGTTTTTTATAATCCAGAAAGAAGATGGATTTAATTTCTTCTTTATGAAAAAAGGCAATATTGATCAGGAAGAAGCTGAGATTCTGAGAGAATTTGCCAAAAAAAGAAACATTGTTTATTCACCCTTCAGGAAAATGGAAAATCTCTATTATGAATTAGCTTCCTCTGAATACAAGAAAGCAATTCAAAGCTCCTCTGTCAATCTAAGTCCGGTTCAAGATATTTCTCCTTATTTTAATCAGCCCAATAAAATCGGTCAGTTCAAGTTTGAAAACATAAAAGTCAGGGGGATGGCTAGGGAACTGGTCCAATGGTCTTTGACTTATTCAAACAGTGTTTATTTATCCATACTTTTTCTTTCCATCATACTTCCTCTTGTGCTTATCTTTATTCCGCTCAAAGCATCGACAAAAGGATCTGTGAGTAAAAATTTTGTTTTTTATTTTTTTCTCATAGGTCTTTCTTTTATTATGATTGAAATCATAATGATTAAGATTTTTCAGTTCTACCTGGGAAATCCTGCCTATTCTATATCAGCCATTATCTCTTCTCTATTGGTCTCTTCCGGAATAGGATCACTTTTATCCAAAAAGATGAAACAGATGGTGGGAAAAAATTTCATCCTGATTTTTTCTGTGCTGTTGTTTTTGATATTAGCCTTGTATTCTCTGTTCTTGTTCAAGATCATATCCTCGTTCATCCATTTAGCCCTGATATGGAGGGTAATTATCACATTCATTCTTATTTTTATTCCGGGTTTTTTAATGGGGGTGTTCTTTCCCACCGGAATAGAATATTTGGGCAGGAAGCAGAAATCAATGATCGGATGGGCTTGGGGATCCAATGCTTTTGCCACTGTTTTGGGATCTGTGATGACGGTAATTATAGCCATTAATTGGAATTTTTCTGCAGCCTTGTTTTTGGCGGCTGTGTTCTATGTTACGGCAGGTTTGATATTCAATTTTTCAGCTGATCCTGGTCATTCATAAAATATGTATGCATTTTCAAAATCCTTTTGAGGGGAAGGGCAAGGGGGGTTAGGTGTTGAAGTGCTTTTTTAAGTCGTCCGGGAATCGAGGTCTTGCCTCCATATGAAAGACAATCAGATCTTTAAGGATGTTCCTGGCTTTATGGATTTGTTTGGCTGAGAAACCAGGAATATTATCAGAGTTCGGTGGGTTCTTTAATATCCAAGAAAATATGGAGTTTTCTTCAGAGCCTATCCTTGTTTTTTCTGTTGTGCGGCAGTTTCTGCATACTACACCATCTCTTTTTTTGGAAAGCCAGCCCGAATTTTCTATGTTTTTTCGACATGCCTGGCACTTTTTCAAATTAGGGAAAAATCCATTGAGCTTAAGAAACCATAATTCAAAGTAGGCTGTGAGAAGAGCCTTTTCTTTTCCCTGTTTCAATGCCCGAAGTATTTGAAGCAGAAGTCTGAATAATGGGTCGTCTTCGCTTCTTGAAGGAATGGAATTTTCTATCAATTCTGAAAAATAGCGTAATGTGAAGGCTGTTTCCAGATCACTCTGGATTTCAAAAAAAGATTCCAGAAGGTCACAATTGCTGACTGTGACTAAATCTTTATTTTCTTTTTCATAAAAATATATATTTAGGTATGATAAGGGTTCTAAACAGCTCCCAAATCTGTTGCCGAATTTTCTTGCGCCCTTAGCCATTCCTTTTAAGATGCCTCTGTTTCTGGAGAAAAAAACCGCAATTTTATCTTGGTCTCCAACATTAAAAGTCCTGAGAACTAAGGCTTCATTTTGATCTTTAGGCATAAAAAATATCTATCCTGGATAGTTCATCATTCTTTATTATACACACCAGGCTTTTTTATGAATAGTCCAGGTTATGTGAGATATTGGAGGAAAATGGTCCCTAATCCTAAAAATGTAAGAAATCCAAGTGAGTCTGTGAACATAGTCAGAAGATTTACAGATCCAAGGGCAGGATCCAGTTTGATCAGTTTGAGGAATAAAGGAACCAGTGTTCCCACTAATGCGGCAATAAAGAGATTGATAATGATAGCCAGACCCAATACAAGACCTAAATAGAGATTTCCTATCAATAAATAAGAAACAAAGCCTAAAAGGGATCCGATGACAATTCCATTGCATATTCCCACCACAATTTCTTTAAACAAGGCTTTTCTTGCAGATATCCATTCGGTTTGACCCACTGCGATTTCTCTGACCATGATGGCCACAGTCTGGTTTCCAGCGATGCCTCCTAATGCCGCCACTAGGGGCATGAAAACCGCCAGAGTGACAAATTGCTGGATAGTGCCTTTAAAAGTATTAACCACAAATGGAGCCACTGAGGCGGTGAGCAGGCTTAATAAAAGAAAAGGGAGACGTTTTTTCACTGAGGAAAAAGGGCTGTCTTTGATTCGGTCTGTGGTATCAAGAGAAACCATTTTATATATATCTTCAGTGGCTTCCTGGTCAATAACGTCAATGATATCATCAACAGTTATCACGCCCACCAGTTTCATGTTTGAATCTGTGACGGGGATGGCTACTAGATTATAATCGGCGACCACTCTCGCTGCTTCTTCTTGATCTGTATTTGTCTGTACGCTTATAACATCCACGGTCATGATGTCTTTGAGAGAGGTGTTTGGGCTGGAAAAAAGAACCTGACGCAGAGAGACAACTCCTCTAAGATGAAAGTCATCATCAACCACATAGAGATAAAATGCTGATTCAACATCTCCTTCCAGCTGCATGGCTGTAATAGCATCAGATACCTTTGTATTCTCATTTAAGGCGTAGAAATTAGGAGACATGATTCTTCCAGCGGTTTCTTCTTCATGTTCCAAAAGCTCTTTGACCTCTTCAGTGGGTTTTTTCTCCAGGGAGGCAAGAATTTCATTTTTGAGGTTTTCTGGGACCAGCTCCAGTATAGGAGCGATATCATCCGAAGGCAGATCACTAAAGATTTTTATGGCTGTATCTATAGGTATCTGTTGGATAAGTTCTGCCGCGTCTTCCGGCGCCATTTCGCTTAATACACCCGCAGCTTTTTCATTGTCGTTTTCATGTAAAGTGATTAAAAGGATGATTTTTTCGCGTTCGGTGAAATGATTTATGAGTCCAGCAATATCAGGGGGGTGGAAATTTTTTAAAAGATTCCAAAGTTTCTGTCTGGCGCCAATATTTATGAATTTCCTGGTTGAGTTGATGATCAGGCGGAGAGTTTCGACTTTCATTATTTTTCCCTACAAAGGCCCAAGATAACATAAATGCATTTTCCTGTAAATCAATTTCAATGGATGCAAATGGAAAAAAGTCTTATTTTGAAAAATGAATTCCCAATCTTTTTATATTGGATTGAAGTGTTTTTTTCTCGATTTCCAACTCTGCGGCTGCTTTATCAAGGTCCCAATTGTTTCTAACAAGAGTATTGTGGATAAATTCTTTGTCAAAATTCTCTCTGGCTTTTTTTAAAGAGATGGCTTTTTTTATCTCATGAAGGAATTCTGCCTCTATAGGTTCAACCAGCAGGTAGAGGTGAGAAGAATTTATTTCATCTTCCTTGACCATGATAACGAATCTTTCTATGACGTTGATAAGCTCACTAATATTGCCCGGCCATGAATAATTAATGAAAGCCTCCATAGCTTTCTTGTCCATTGTTTTTTGCTTTTTTCCATATTCAGATGAAAAATGTTTCAAAAAGTAATTAATGAGGAGAGGAATATCTTCTTCTCTTTTCCTTAAAGGGGGCATTTTTATTGGAATGACATTTAGTTTAAAGAAGAGTTCTTCTCTGAATTTGTTTTTGGCGGTCAATTCTCTCAAATTGTGGTGTGTGGATGCCATGATCCTTACATCTGTTTCAACTGATTTTGAAGTTCCCAAGGGTTCATACTTATTTTCTTCAATAAACTTAATCAATTTATCTTGAGTCTTTAAGCTCAATTCTCCTATTTCATCGAGGAATAGAGTGCCTTTATTTGCCATGAGTAGTTTGCCTTTCTTCACTTTTCCTGATTCACTGGATCTTCCAAAAAGTTCGCTTTCAATCAAATTATCTGGAATAGCCGCAATGTTTATTTGTATGAAGGGTTGATGTTTTCTTTTACTGAGTCGATGAATGAATCTGGCCAGAAGTTTTTTGCCTGTTCCGTGTTCTCCGTAAATAAGGACTCTTCCATCGGTTGGAGCTGCGGTCTGGATTTTTTCTCTTATTTTTTGCATGGCTTTCGTATTGCCTATTAGGTTTGTTTTTGATTTCATTCCCTGCCGCAGTTGGATGTTTTCTTCTTCGAGAGATTTTTGTTTCAGGGCATTTTTAGCTGTGACCACAACTTTCTCTAATGACAAAGGCTTTTCCAAAAAATCATAGGCGCCCAGTTTTGTTGATTTGACAGCAGCTTCCACAGATCCATGTCCTGTGATCATGACCACTTGGATGTTTTCATCAATGTTTTTTATTTCTTTGAGAACTTCAATACCGTTCATTTCAGGAAGCCAGATATCCAGGAGGATCAAGCCAAAGGAATCTTTTTTTATTTTTTCTAATCCTGCTTCTCCACTGGAGGTCGTCTCCACAGAATAACCTTCATCCTCAAAAATCCCCTTCAGAGAAGAACGGATTCCGGATTCATCATCAATGATCAAGATTTTTGTTTCTTTCATATTGGGACCTGTATGATAAATTTTGTGCCTATAGGTTTATTGTCTTCTATTCTTATAACTCCATTATGTTCATTGATAACCTGACTGACAATAGCCAAGCCCAGTCCTGTCCCTTTTTTCTTAGTTGAAAAATGGGGAAGAAAAAGTTTTTGCTTGTCTTTTTCTGGGATACCTGGTCCTGTGTCAGATATTTCTATTTCAATGTTATTGTGCTGCTTATCAAAGAAGGTTTTAATTTCAACTTCTCCTCTCTTGTTCATGGCATCTATGGCGTTATCGATTATGTTGGTGAGGGCCCTTTTCATCTGTTCTTGATCAAGCTTTATTTTATTAGGAACATTGGGATCGAATTGAGTTTTAAAGTCTATTTCTAAAAATATACCTTGAAAAGGGACTATGGTCTGTCTGATGATTTCATGGATATCGGTTTCTTTTAGATCTATTTTTGGCATTCGGGCAAAATTGGAGAACTCATCGATAAGATTTTTTATGGTTCTTGCTTCCTGAATAATTGTCTTTGTGCTTTCTATTAAAGTTGGGTCTGAGGGGGCTTTTCTTTCCCGTATTTTCCTTTCGATTCTTTCTGCAGACAACTGAATGGGGGTGAGGGGATTTTTTACTTCATGAGCGACTCTTTGAGCGACTTCCTTCCAAGCCGCTATTTTTTGAGCTTTTATCAATTGAGTGAGGTCATCAAGAACGATAATGAGTCCAGATGTCCCGTTTTCATCATGCTCAATATGAGAAATAGTCAAGGCTAGGGTTGTACTCTGGCTGTCAAAGTTGACAGTGATTTCTTTATCAGAAATTTGCTGTTTATTTACAGCAGCTCTTTCTATATTTTGGACGATTTCCTGATACTTTGAGTTCTTTAAGACTTCTTTATAATTTTTTCCTATAAGGTTTTCTTTATCCAGGTCCAGCATGCGGAGGGCAGAAGGATTAACAGTGGTTATCATATTATCAGAATTAATGGTGATAACTCCGGTGGTGATATCATTTAAAATGGTTTCAATATATTGTTTTCTTGCTTGAAGCTCTGATGTCTTCTGCTGGATATTTTCTCTGCTTTCTCTTAGGTCAGATATCATCTCATTGAAGGAGTCTATAAACATACCGATTTCATCAGAAGCAGGATCTTTGACTTTTACATCCAAGTTTCCCTTGGATACCTCTCGAGTGGCGCTGGCCAGCTTTTCAACAGGTTCTGTGATGCTTTTTGCCAGATGAAATCCTATCCAGCTTGCAGCAAATACGATCAGAAGAGTGATGAAAACAAGCATTAAAAGATAGAAGGTTTTAACTGGATTTTTTTGTGTTTTGACCTGTCTGTATCTTTTCACATAGGCTGAGATGTTATTGATCTTTTGGGCATAATTTTGAGGAAGAAATTTGCCCGCCACCACCAGAAGATTACCTGTATCTTGAATCGGGATAGACACTCCTCTTCTTATCATCTCACCGCTTCCCATGGATTCAATGGTGCTGAAAGTTTCCCCTAAATGAGCTCTTTTTACATAATTTGTGTTCATGTTTCGGTAATATTGAAGGGGAAGGTCTGGATTCATCATAGAAAAAAGTTCTTCTTCGTCTAAAAAAACGCTTATTTCATCTAATTGATATTCCTTTAATTTTTCTCTAACAAAATCTATAAGAGGAACTCTGTGGTCTGGATCAGCTAGTTTTTGGTTTTGTATGGCGGTTCCTAACTGTTCTGCATAGTGGAGAGTAGTGTCTTTGGTGTTTTGGTAAAAGCTTTCCGTTAGATCACTGGTATCATCTAAAATTTTATCGATAGGAGTTTTAAACCACTGTTCTATGTTTCTGGTAATAAAGTCACTGGCAAAAAAGAAAAGAAGCAGAGTCGGTATCAAGGACAAAGAAATGAAAAAAACCAGCAGTTTTGTTTTGAATTTTGATCCCAAAACTTTTCTTTTTCTCTCTAGATAAAGTTTGATCAGATTTCTTCCTAGCACAAATAAAAGAATAAGAAAGAGGAGGATGACAATGATTTGCAGGAGGGAAAGCAGCATATTGGTGACTGATATTGGAGAGATCTGTTGGGTTCCCCGGATAATGGATTCTATAACAACAAAAAGTATGATCAGCAAAAGGATAAGGGCTCCTATTATTCGAGACCCTTTTTTTTTCGAGTTTTTCATTTTTTTAATAGGTCGCTTTTTTCTAATTGATTCGGCTTGATGAATCAACCCCTGAACTTATTTCGGTATTATTTTCAAGGTACTGTTCATAATTATTGAATGTTATACGTAAATTTTTTATGACTTGGCCTGATCTGCCCAGGGATTTTCCTGGGACTCCGTTTATACGATAATTGAAACCTCCTGCATTTCCAATATGAATAAGAAATGCATCATCAGCGCTTACAGAAATCTCATCTCCTGGATATTTTAAACCAGCGAAATAAAGCTTCTCGTCAGTGAAAATCTTCATCCAGGTTTTTTGATGAAACCTTATTTCTAAAAACATCCTTTTATTAGGAACTATGGAATTGATTATAGGCTGAGGAAGTTCTTCAGAGGAGAGCAGTTCGGTAGGTTGAGTGACTTCCTCAATGGAGACAGGACCTCTGCTTCTGATGAGGAATATAATGATGACCACAGCAATAATGAAAATAATTAAATAGCCTGCTGTTCGAAAAAGGATTTTAAATTTTCTGGGAATTTCCGTAGGGGGTGTTTCTTCCTCTGGTTGTTCTTCTTTTTCCTCTTTTTTAAGAAGGAGAGTTTGGTGGAAGTGATCCAGTATTGTTTCTTCTTCCAGACCTATATAAGCAGCATATGATTTTATAATGCTTTTTATAAAGAACTTACCGGGAAGCATATCAAATCTGTCTTCTTCTAAAGCTCTTAAGTATCTGATGTTTATTTTTGTGGAATCAGCAATTTCTTTTAGAGAGATGCCTCTCAGTTCTCTCTCTTTTTTTAGTTCTTGTCCAACTGAGTCCATCTCATCGAATTTTAAGATAATTTCCCCTAATATGTCAACAGAGTCAGGCTTTCATTCAATAGTTTGCAGGATTTAGAAGGCTTGAAAAACATGGGATTGCGGAGTAGATTGTACTATAAAGGGAGATGTTAGATTATAAAAAAGCGGTTAAAATCCAGGAATTAATTTAATATTCATGTTATTAATGAACAAAACATGAATAAGAGTATCAGTCATGACAAATGTGTGTGAAAATGCATACATATTTTATGAATAGCTAGATGTTGAGGAATCGAGCTAAAGAAGAATAGCTGCCTATGAGTCCGATCAAACAGCCTGAAATCAATACAGCAAGACATTGAGAAAAGGAAAGGAAACGAAAACTTATCAATTCTGTCAGAGTGCCCAGAGAAGCCCCTAAATAAACAGGGAAGGTTTTTATTATGATGATGAGCACTAACAACGATAAAAGGCTTCCCAGAAGACCTAGAATGATGCCTTCTATTAAAAACGGAGTTCGGATAAAAAGGTTTGTGGCTCCGGTAAGCCTTAGGATTTCTATTTCTGTCTTACGAGCTAAAACATTGAGTTTTATGACATTGGAGATGATGAAAAAAGATGCTAAGACTAAGATGCCGCCTAAAAAAAAACCCACTGCTTTAGACAATCTGCTGAAAGCCTGAATCCTTTCCAGCCAGTCTTTATTGAATTGGACATCCTCAATACCAGGCATGCTCTTTATTTCATTGACAAGATCAATCGTTTCATCATAGGAAAGGATATTTTTTTTGACCACTGCCTCAAAGGAAGGGGGGAATGGATTTAACTCTAAGTTATCAACGATATCATTGAGTTCCGGAAATTTTTTACGGAAGTTTTCTTTGGCTTGTTTTGAAGTGATGTAAAGAACATCTTCAATGTAAGGGCTGTTTTCCAATCTTATTTTAATGGCATTGATATTTTCATCTGAAGCATCTTTTTCGAGAAAAGCCACGATAGCGAGATTCTTTTGAATTTGCTTAGCAATGTGCTGAAAGTTGTTTGATAGTGACAAAAAAATTCCTATGATCAGGAAAGAAAGACAAATGATGAATACAGAGAATAAATTTCGGCCTCTAAATCCCCAAAGGTTTTTAAATGTATCTTTGATGGAAAAAATGATTTTTTGGATCATCAAAGAGATTCCTTTCTTAAAATCTTGCCTCTATACAGGAAATAAATTTTTTCACCAAAATGTCTGATAAGTTCTCTATCATGCGTGCAGATAAGCACAGTGGTTCCTTTTTTATTGACTCTCTTGAATAGATTTATGATCTCAAAAGCAAGTTCTGGATCCAGGTTTCCCGTGGGTTCATCAGCAAGAATGATTTTCGGGTCATTCACGACGGCTCTTGCAATGGCTACTCTTTGCTGTTCTCCATAGGATAGATGTTTGGGGTATTCCCACATTTTATTATGAAGATTTACCATCCGCAAAGAATAAAAAACTCTCCTTCTGATTTCTTTTTTAGGTACCCCCAGAACCCTGAGGACTATGGCCACATTATCAAAAACTTTTTTATGAAAAAGGAGGCGGAAATCCTGAAATACAATGCCCATAAGACGTCGGAGGACATATATTCTATGATCAGGTATTTTTAATATATTCCTTTTGTCAACAAGTATTTGTCCTTGAGTAGGAAGGATCTCTCGGTAAAGAATTTTTAAAAGAGTGGTTTTTCCTGAACCACTGGGCCCTGTGATAAAACAAAAATCTCCTTTCTTGATTTTCATAGATATACCAGAGAGAGCCCAATTGGGTCTTTGGTACTGTTTCCATAGATTGTAAACTTCGATCATTTTTCTCTTTCTCTAACCATGTTGATATTCTGACATTTATCTATTGTAGAAGTTATGCATGGATTTCAAGCCCTATTATTGGTGTGAATCCAAGGCCGTACATGGAAAAATTATAACATAATATTTAAAAGAAAAGGTACATGAACCACCCAAACAAAAGAGCACCTATGGTCATAATCAAGAAAAGGGAGATAAAGTACTTCACTTGCTCTTTTATGCTGTTTTTTCTTATCAGGGCAAGCACGACACAGACAAGGGCAGCATAGATAATCATTGAAAGGAGATGACTTTTAAATATCATTTCTTTTTTCCGGATAAAATATCAAAAGCATCCAGGGCAACAAGATAGTTAAGTAAACCAGCCCCAGCAATATAAGTCGTTCCAAATTCAAATGTCATTTTTTTCAACACACCAGATCCAAAGGAGAATAGTTTTGAGAGAAAATAGAGAGATCCATAACCCAAGTCAGAAAAAAAAGCCAGAATGGTAAGTGGATTCTCAGCTTGTAAACGGTAAATCTTTCCTCCCATGATCAATCCGAGGGAAGCCATGAGAGTAATGCAGACAAAGAAAATAAGAGCTTTCCAGTATTTTCTTGCTAATAAATGGCCTAGTCCGGGAATAAACCAGCCGAGTATAAGTCCTGAAATCGCTTTAAACATTTTTCTTGTTTTTAATGGAAAATAATAAAAGAAAACGAAAATTAAAGCAAGAACAAAAGTATTACAGACAGAACATTTCAATTCAAAAAAATAGAACAAATCATCCTGGAATACAGACAATTTTCTAAAAGCGCTGTCAGGGATGAGATAGATTGGTTCACTACCAAATAATGATAAGTGACAAAATAAATAAGGTGACAAATGCCGTCTATGCATCTGATCTGTATAAAAATAAAGAATTTATTAAAAGAATCATAAAGTGCAGCTGATTCTATGTGATTTGTTAAGTCATAATGATGAATCCTTGTCATGGTTAATAATCAATATAGTGTATTTGACTCTATCAGAAATGTATGTAATATAGATACTGTATAGCAATAAAAAAGGTAGAAGGATAGTAAGCCTCATATGAAAAAAAAGAAGGTTTTTGTACTCATACTTTTAATTTTTATTTTTGCCGATATTTCATATGCGAGAACAAAGGGAAAGGGATGGAATGTCCTTCTCATCACCATTGATACACTCAGAACAGACAGGCTGAGCTGCTACAGCAGGGAATATCTGGAAACTCCAAATATAGACTCTCTAGCCAACAAAGGAGTCCTGTTCCATCGGGCTTTTGCGCACACATCAACAACTCTTCCTTCTCACACCAATATTCTTTTGGGCACCACTCCTCTTGACCATGGTGTTCATGAGAATTCCAATTTCATCGTGCAGGAAGAGCATTTGACTCTGGCTGAATTTTTAAAGGAACAGGGATACGTCACAGGAGCGTTTGTGGGAGCCTATCCCTTGGATTCAAGATTTGGCCTGAACCAAGGATTCATGACTTATGATGATGACTATGGAAGCCAAAGTGACAGGGGAGATAAATATTATGTAGAGAGAAAAGCTGATGAAGTCGTGGACAGGTCTTTATTATGGCTGAAAAAACAATCCTCTTCGTGGTTTCTATGGGTTCATGTATTTGATCCCCATACTCCTTATGAACCTCCAGAGCCATACAATGAGGAATTCAAAGAAGATCTCTACAGTGGAGAAGTCGCTTATGTGGATTCTGAACTGGGTAAGATTTTCGAATATTTGGAGTCAGAAAAACTCTATGATGAGACATTGATCGTATTGACCGGAGACCATGGGGAGGGTTTGGGGGATCATGGGGAAATGACCCATGGTTTTCTGGCCTATAATTCAACCATTTGGATTCCCCTTATGCTCTACTTTCCAGGGGTAAAGCCCGGAAACACATCAGAGTATGTAGGGCATATAGACATTTTTCCAACCATATGTGAGGTTCTGAAGCTTAAAAAGCCAGATTCCCTTTCCGGGATTTCTCTTCTTCCTTCAATGAAAGGGAAAAAGCTTAAACAGGGCCCCATTTATTTTGAATCCCTGTACCCGTTTTACAGCAGAGGGTGGGCTCCCATTAGGGGTTATATTGAAGATAAAAAAAAGTTTATAGAATCTCCGATTCCTGAATTATATGATTTGGAGGAGGATTTACACGAACAGAACAATCTCATCCAGGAGGCGCAAATAGGTCAATACCGAAAGAAGCTGGATGAAATTATGGCGAAATATTCAAAACAAAGTGAGATGGATGCCCGCAGCACTCCGGACAGGGAAACTCTCCGAAAGTTGAAAAGCTTAGGATATGTTTCAGGAACTTCAACTGAGGAAGAAAAAGAAGAGTACGGGCCTGAAGATGATGTCAAAACACTTCTCCCTCTTTTCAACAAATCAAATAAGGCAAGACAGATTTATCTGGAAGGAAAAACCAAACAAGGCATCAGAATGCTGAAGGAAGTGATCACAGAGAGAAAAGATATGGATGTGGCTTACTCATACCTGGCAACTCTGTATAAAGAGGAGGGGAATTTGCAGGGCGCCCTTTTGGTTCTGGAAGAAGGAATGAGACATCTTCCTGAAAGTCATGAAATCATTTCAGCTTATGCCAATTTTTTAACTGAAGCCGGACAAAGTGACAGGGTCATCTCTCTTTTTGATGAAGCCGAGATCCGGGAAATGAATTATGATCCGGAATTGTGGAATTTTCTGGGCATTGCTTACACTAGAAAAGGGGAATACTCTAAAGCTCTCCAGGCTCTGGATAAGGCTGTTTCTATAGATCCTGATTTTGGATCAACCTACAATAACATAGGAAATGCTTATCTTTCTATTTTTCTCAACTCCAAAGATCACCAAGCTTTGAAAAAAGCCCTGGACAATTACAAAAAAGCGGTTGAAATCAACCCTGAAGATGCAGTGGCTTATAATGGGCTGGGGGTTGCTTTCAGAGAGTTAGGAGACATAGACAAAGCTATTGAGTCTTGGGAAATATCTTTGTCCATTGATCCTGATTATGGACTTCCTCTTTATAATCTTGGCTATTCTCATATGAATAAGGGAAATACGGAAGAGGCCTTAAAATATTTTGGGAAATATATAGATCTTTATAGGGACAGCATGAAAAGTGAAAGAAGGAAAAAAATAGAGCAGTGGATTGAGGAATTGAAAAGGAAGTAGTTGTAAATAATAAAAGCACGAAAATGAGACCTATCTTTGACAAAAATCGTTTTTTACGGCTGGGCGCCATTATCATTTTTACAATTCTCTTAGCTTTAGACCAATGGGGCCAAGTTCAAACTAACGGCTATTTTTCCTATGATTACATCAATAATCAAATCAACAAAGGAATCACAAAAGGTACCTTTGCCAATCCTTGTTTAGGCTTCACTCTATCAGGTGCTATCAGTCAGAATTCGAATTTTATGTGTGAAGCTTTGTTTAAAGAAGGTGAAGGGGTG
>JAWLEN010000020.1:0-11330 GCA_041686095.1 Candidatus Aminicenantota bacterium | reverse complement strand
ACCTTTGCCAATCCTTGTTTAGGCTTCACTCTATCAGGTGCTATCAGTCAGAATTCGAATTTTATGTGTGAAGCTTTGTTTAAAGAAGGTGAAGGGGTGGAATTAAAGCAGGCTTGGGTCAGTTTGGGATTTTCCAATTATTTTGCACCCAAGCTCGGGCTTTATATGGTGCCTTTTGGAAAGTACAATGAATCCAACAGGCCCTACCAGACTGTATTGATCAATTTTCCTCTGACTTCTCAGTATTTATATCCTATGGACTGGAGAGATATGGGCTTTCTAATCGAAGGAAGCGTAAGGGGTTTCTATTATTCAGCCTATGTGGGTAATGGTCTTAAAGAGGCGGAGGCATTGAATAAGGGAATCCAGTTTTATGACAACAACACCAGCAAGTCTTTAGGAGGAAAGATAGGGCTTTTTGTTGACCGGGGATTTGAAGTTTCTTACTCTCATTATAGAGGGAAACATGATAAGGATGAGGAGAGAAATCTGGTCTATCATGGGGCTAATTTAGACTGGCAGACTGAAAGTTTTCGGGTTTTGGCTGAATACATTAAAACTCTTATTGAAAATCCATCTGATTATGACCAAGGTGAAGCTGAAGGATATTTTGTTCAACTGTCCTTCCGGCTGGGAAACATCACCCCTGTAGGTAGTTTTCAAAGAGTTGAATATGTTGACAGCTTCCATGGGAATGGTTATTTTTCTCCAATAGAACCAGGAGAAGGGATTGATTTAGAGAAAAAAAGATGGACGTTAGCGCTGGTATATCAAGTCCTTGAAAATGTTGTGATTAAAGTTGAGTATGACTTTAATACCGATATCAAGGAGGAAACCAGTCAGAATGTTTTTCTTGCTCAGTTGGCCTTGAATTTTTAAACTTGTTAACCAGAACAAGTTCTGATAAAATTTTGCAGTCACTTGAATTTTATATTTACTGTTTACTCATTTTAATAAAGCTGGACAAGTTCGGTTAATGAGCTATCGACAGTATTTGTAAATAATCTAAGTTTTAAGAGAGTTTCACATGTCTAATATTGCGGTCATAGGTATGCAGTGGGGAGATGAAGGAAAAGGTAAAGTCACTGATTTGCTGACACCTGCCTTTGATGTGGTGGCACGGTATCAGGGGGGGAACAACGCAGGACATACTGTTTTTGTCAAGGGGCAAAAAATCGTTCTTCATCTCATCCCTTCCGGAATTCTTCATGAAAACAAACTGTGTCTCATAGGAAACGGTGTGGTGGTGAACCCCAAGGCTTTTTTAGAAGAGATTGAACAATTAAGAAGCTTAGGAGTTAAAGCGGATGATAACATTGTCATAAGCAAAAACGCTCAGATTATTCTTCCTTATCACGCCTCTATTGAAAAGATTACAGAACTCATGAGAGGGAATAATAAAATAGGGACGACATCTAAAGGAATCGGGCCTTCCTATGTTGATAAAATAGCGCGCCAGGGAATAATGGCCGGAGACCTTTTACAACAAGATATACTGAAGGACAAGGTGGAACAGAATGTTAAACAAAAAAACATTATTTTAGCTCATTTCCAACAGCCTGTCTTTGAGTCAAAAAAGATAATCGATGAATACTTGGGATATGGGAAAAAGATCGGGAAATACATCCAAGATGTCTCACTCCTTGTTGATAGGAAAATTAGACAAGGAAACTCCATATTATTTGAAGGGGCGCAGGGAACTTTATTAGATATTGACCACGGCACATATCCCTACGTGACTTCATCTAATTCCACAGCCGGAGGAGTGTGCACAGGGCTTGGAGTTGGTCCGGATAAAATAGATCATGTGATAGGAATAGTTAAAGCTTACACCACCAGAGTGGGAAGTGGACCTTTTCCTACAGAAATCCATAGCCGCATGGGAAAATATCTTCAGGAAAAAGGGGATGAGTATGGAGCCACCACAGGCCGGCCCCGCAGATGTGGTTGGATTGATGCCGTGGCTCTTAAATACGCTGTTAGGATAAACGGTATCAAAAAGGTTGTTTTAACCAAGCCTGATGTCCTTGATACCTTAGAAGAAATTAAAGTATGTACAGGTTATTCTTATAAAGGGAGTCAACTTGAAGATTTTCCTAGTGAGACCTGGACTCTTGAAAAGGTAAAACCTATATATAAGGTTATTAAAGGATGGAAAAAAGGCATTCATAAAACAAGAGATCATGACTCTCTTCCTGAGGCTTTTCTTGATTATGTCAAATGTATTGAAGACCTTATTCAAGCTGAAGTGGTCATGATATCAACGGGGATGGATAGAAAGGATACTATATTTATAAAAGATAAGATGAGGACTTTTTTAGATTTAGAGAAGATCATTGGAAACCAGGAATGAATCATGAGTCATGATCATATGCAGTGGATCGAACTTGATTCAAAAGCCCTGAAGCACAACATTCACCAGTTCCGCAGACTATTGGGAACAGAACGCAAGCTTCTGGCAATGGTCAAATCCAATGCTTATGGACATGGGATGATCCAGATAGCCGGTTTAGCTATTAAGTCAGGAGCGGATTGGCTGGGAGTTCATTCTTTGGATGAAGCCTTAACTTTAAGGGAGAATGGTTTTGAATGTCCTATTCTATGTGTGGGGTATATTCCTTTAGACCAATTGGAACAAGCTGTTAAGAATGACATAAGAATAACTGTTTACAATAAGGGGTCTATAGAGAAGCTGGGGAAGATATGTCAAGAAACGAAGAAAAAAGCCCGCCTCCACATAAAAGTGGAAACAGGAACTTACCGCCAGGGTCTGAGCGAGGAAGAAATAATTCCCTTTATAGAAAACATTAAAAGATATAAAGGACTGATCATAGAAGGCATTTCATCTCATTTTGCTAATATTGAAGATACTACAGATCATAATTATGCTAAAAATCAGCTTGATAGATTTAAGCGTTATTTAAAACAAGTGGAGAATTATGGGATTAAGCTTACCTATAAGCACATGGCCTGTTCAGCTGCTGTTATATTGTTTCCACAAACCTACTTTAATATGGCAAGAATCGGAATAGGAATTTATGGTTTATGGCCGAGCAACGAAGTTTTTGTATCTAGTTTACTGAGAGAAAAACCACAATTTAGTTTGAAACCTGTGCTTTCATGGAGAGCCAGAGTAGCTCAGGTCAAGAAGGTTCCTAGGGGAGATTTTATTGGCTATGGATGCACTTATAAAACCACCAGGGACACGGATCTGGCTGTCATTCCAGTGGGTTATTATGATGGATATTCCCGAAATCTTTCCAATATTTCTTATGTGCTTATAAAAGGAAAAAGGGCTCCAGTGAGGGGAAGAGTGGCCATGAATTTTATTATGGCAGATATAAGCGATATCCCCCAAGTCAACATAGAAGATACAGTGACTCTTATAGGAGAAGAAGGAGATGATTCCATCACAGCTGATAAATTAGCTTCTTTGATTGGAACTATAAATTATGAGATTACAGCAAGGATCAATCCAACTATTCCCAGAAAAATCATCTAAATATATAATTCCTATAGGATATATTGACTTTTAGAATGAAATGAAGTATATTTTGCTATGGATAACCAATTTTCATATAATGTTGTTCATTCATTTGTTGAAAATACAAAAAGGAAAAAATTTTTTACCTGGATAAATCAGGATATTAAGGAGAATACACATGAAAGAAAAAGTAGAATCGGTTTTAAATAAGATTCGTCCTTCTCTGGAAGCAGATGGTGGAAATGTAGATCTGGTCTCAGTTAAAGACGGAGTTGTGAAAGTCAGGCTGACAGGCGCTTGCGCTGGGTGCCCCATGTCTCAAATGACTTTAAAGATGGGTATTGAGAGGCTTTTAAAAAAAGAGATTCCAGAAATCAAGTCAGTGGAAGCTGCTTGATTATATAAATAGTTTTTATATCTGCTGCGAATTTAAAATCGTCAACAAAAGGAGATTAGGGAAATGAGATACAGCGAAGAAGTCATGGATCATTTCCAGAATCCAAGAAATGTAGGAGTGATGAAAGATGCGGATGGAGTGGGGAAAATAGGAAATCCCGTTTGTGGGGATACCACTACTTTGTATATAAAGGTGAAAAACAATAGAATCCATGATATCAGGTTTCAGACTTTAGGTTGCGGAGCGGCCATTGCCAGTGCCAGTATGGTCAGTGAAATGGCAAAGGGAAAAACTCTTAAAGAAGCAATGGATATTTCCAGCAGCCAAATAGTGGAAAAATTGGGTGGACTCCCTGAAAAAAAAGTACATTGTTCCAATTTAGGGGCCGAAGCCCTTCATAAAGCCATAGAAAATTATAGAGCCAAGCAAAAAGGTGAGGAGAGAGAAGCGGATAAGAAAATGCTGGAGGACAAAAAATTTATGTGTCCTAAATGCAATGACCCCCTAGCAGAGTCTGAGTTATTCTGTAGAAGGTGTCAAATAGATTTAGAAATTTGTGATCAGTGTGGAAAGCCGAAGAAAAAAGGCAAAGACTGTCCTCACTGTGGTGCCACTAAGGTCAGGGTATAGAAGATGAAACAAAGCGAATTGGTGAGAAAAATAGATCAGCTCAAGAAAAAAAGGAATGCTGTTATCCTTGCCCATAATTACCAGAGGAAAGAAGTTCAGGAGGTGGCTGACTATTTGGGAGATTCTTTGGGACTGAGCATAAAAGCATCCCAGACCGATAAAGATGTGATTGTGTTTTGCGGGGTGTATTTCATGGCAGAAACCGCTGCCATTCTAGCGCCTGATAAGACAGTGCTGATTCCTGACGATGAAGCAGGATGCCCCATGGCTGATATGATTAAAAAAAGCCAATTGGAAAAGTGGAAAAAAGAAAATCATGACAAAAAAGTGGTTTGCTACGTGAACAGCACGGCTGATGTCAAAGCAGGGTGTGATATATGCTGTACCTCATCCAATGCTGTGGATGTGGTCGATTCATTGGAAGATGATGCCGTGCTCTTCGCTCCGGACGGGAATTTAGCCTCCTATGTGGCTCAGAAGAGTTCCAAGAAGATCATTCCTTGGGAAGGCTACTGTTATGTGCATGAAGAGATTGAACCTAAAGATATTCTGAAGCTGAAGCAGGCTTATCCTGATAGTGAAGTATGGGTTCATCCTGAGTGTCGGCCTGAAGTGACAAAACTTGCTGATAAAGTGTTCTCTACCGGGGGGATGGTGGAAGAAGCCCGCAGAACAGATAGAAAAGACATCATTATTGGGACTGAAATCGGAATTATTAACAGATTGAAAAGGGAAAATCCAGAAAAAAATTTTCATCCGGCCCGTAAACAGTCTGTTTGCAAAGATATGAAGAAAATCACCTTAGAAAAAGTATATCTATCTTTAAAAAACATGGAAATAAAAGTTATTGTCCCAGACAAAGTGAGAAAAAAAGCAAAGAAAGCCATAGAGAGAATGATTGATATCAGCCCTTCGGATTGAGATGGAGAAAAAAGAGAGAACCAGAAAAATTATAGATATTCTCAAACAGCTCTATCCACACAGCCGAACCGCTCTGAAGTTTCACAATCCTCTGGAGATCTTGGTGGCCACCATATTATCGGCTCAATGCACGGATAAAAAAGTCAATGAAGTGACACCAAAGCTGTTTCAGAAATACAGCAAGGCTGAGGACTTTGCTAACGCCAATACAAATGAATTAGAGCAGGAAATCCGTTCCACTGGATTTTATAAAAATAAGGCAAAGAATATCCAGGCAGCCTCAGAAAAGATAGTGAAAAACTTTTCTGGAAAAGTGCCCTCCACCATGGATGAACTCTTGACACTTCCTGGAGTAGCGAGAAAGACAGCCAATATTGTGCTTTCCAGTGGTTTTAACAAGGCTGAGGGAATTGCCGTTGACACCCATGTCAAGCGCTTAGCCGGAAGATTAGGACTTAGTCAAGAAAAGAATCCTGATAAGATAGAACAAGATTTAATCTCCTTGGTACCTAAAAAAGAGTGGCTCCATTTCAATTATATGTTGGTCAGCCACGGCAGAAAAATTTGTCAGGCGAGGAAGCCTTTGTGTGGAGAGTGTCCATTGAATCATCTCTGTCCCTCAGCCAAACTTTAGTTTTTGCTAAATATCATTTTTTTCTTTTGAAAGCCTTTCCAAAACCGGGATACATTTGATGAATAATATTTATTAAGGGGAGAGGGCAAGGGATGAGGAATCCCCTGTGAGGGCGGAGCGGGCATGGTTCCTCTTTAGAGGAGAGCGAAGCCCGAACCGGGAGAGAGATTCCACGCTGGGGAATCGAGCGGGTGACGAATTCCTTGCACTTCCCCTTATCTGTCAATTTAACTATGTCACGGTTTTAAAAGTGTTTAATTTCCCTTCCGACAATTTGCTATTTTAGTCTGATTTACATTATCATTATATACAGAAGAAGGGAAATTTTGACAACCCTAAGAAATACATTTGAATAAATTCTCATACTCAAGGAGCTAATATGGTCAAAAAGGCATATCTCTTTCATAAAACAAAAAATAAAGAAGTCGAGTGTGATCTGTGCAGCCATAGGTGTCGAATTGCCCCTTCTAAATTTGGGATTTGTGGAGTGAGGAAAAACAAAGATGGGGAGCTTGTCACTTTAGTTTATGGGGAATTGATCGCTGCCCATGCTGATCCCATTGAAAAAAAGCCCCTTTATCATTTTATGCCCGGAACTACAGCTTTTTCTATTGCCACCATCGGCTGTAATTTTCGATGTGGATTTTGTCAAAATTGGCAGATATCTCAGGCATCTAAAAGAAAAGAAGAGGTCTACAGCGAGAAATCTCTTTCTCCTGAAGAGATTGTGGCTAACGCAAAGAAGAATGACTGCCAGAGCATCAGTTATACCTACACCGAACCCACTATTTTTTTTGAGATCGCTTATGATACCGCCAAACTCGCCAAAAAAGCAGGCCTGGCCAATACTTTTGTCACCAATGGATACATGACCCGGGAGGCACTGGAAAAAATCAAGCCCTACCTTGATGCATGCAATGTGGACTTAAAGTCATTCAGAGAGGATTTTTATAGAAAAGTATGCAAGGCTCATCTCGAACCAGTGCTGGAGTCTATAAAAAATATGAAAGAGATGGGAATCTGGATTGAAATCACCACTTTAGTCATTCCAGGACAGAATGATTCGGATGAAGAATTAAAGGATATTGCTGAGTTTATATCCAGTATAGACAAAGATATTCCTTGGCACATCAGCCGGTTTCATCCTGATTACCAGTATTCGGATTCTAAGCCAACTCCTATGGTAACCATGCAAAAGGCGGTTTCCCTAGGTAAAAAAGCAGGCCTTAATTATGTTTATTTAGGAAATGTTTATGGCGAGTCAGATGTCACTGTTTGTCCGAACTGTGGAGAGAAGGTGCTTGTGCGGAGAGGGTTCTGGCTTATGGAAAACAATATAAATGATTCCAAATGTCGTTTTTGCGGGGAACCCATTGCAGGGATTTTCAAATGAAAAAGAATGAGATGAAGTACGAATTCATGAATCATACGGCTGACGCTCAGTTTCGAGCCTATGGAAGTTCTTTAGAAGAGGCATTTCAAAACGCAGCTGAAGCCACGGCTAATCTTATGTGGGAGACAGAGAAAATTAAGCCCATAAAAAGAAAGAATGTCAATGTAAAAGGAAAAGACAGGAAGCAAATGCTGGTCAATTTTTTGGAAGAAATTTTATTTCTTTTTGAGTCAGATGATTTTTTGGTTCATTCCATAAAGGATTTGTCTATCCATAAAGATAAAAAAGGATATCAGTTGAAAGCTTATTTTGAAGGAGATCAGATTTCTGATAAGTATGAAATTTTCGGAAGCATCAAAGCTGTGACCTACAATGAAATGATTATTGAGAGTAATGACTCTTATATGATTCAGGTGGTGGTCGATATATAGGGAGGAGAATATGGAATTAAAACAAATCAGTCAATACGTCTGGGAGATACCCAAACAAGGAGATATGAATGTTCCTGCTTTTATATACAGTTCTCCCTCTCTTATTGAAAATGTAAAGAAAGACTTAACACTCAAACAGACTCGGAACATGGCCTGTCTCCCAGGAATACAAAAAGCAGCCTTTGCCATGCCCGATGCTCATCAGGGTTATGGGTTTCCCATTGGTGGAGTGGCGGCTTTTGATATGAACAATGGAATTATTTCTCCAGGAGGGGTGGGGTATGATATTAACTGCGGGGTAAGGCTCTTAAAAACAGATTTTTTTGAAAAAGACATACATAAATACAAGAAAGCACTCATGGATGCGATTTTTGAAAAAGTCCCTACAGGAGTGGGAAAAGGCCGCTCCACTAAATTAAGTCAACAAGAAATCAAACAGGTATGCAATAAAGGAGCCCAGTGGGTAGTGGAAAAAGGCTATGGAAAAGAGGAAGATCTAAAGAGAACAGAAGAAGAGGGAATGATCAAACCAGCTAATCCAGAAAACCTGTCATCAAGAGCCATTGACAGAGGTTCAAGCCAGCTGGGATCATTGGGCTCAGGAAATCATTTTTTGGAACTCCAAAAGGTGACTGAAATTTATGACCGGAAAACAGCTGATGCCTTTGGAATCCATTCAAAAGATCAGATATTGATTATGATCCACTGCGGCAGCCGGGGATTAGGGCATCAGGTGGCTTCTGATTACATTAGACAGATGGAGAATGAGATCGGAACCAAGGGATTGCCTGACCGTCAGCTGGTCAATGCTCCTCTCCAATCAAAATTAGGAAGAAAATACTATGAATCCATGAATGCAGCGGTTAACTTTGCATTTGCCAATCGCCAGATGATCGCCCATTTCGTGAGGGAGATGTTTGAAAAAGTAATGGGTGTATCAAAGGGAATCGATCAGGTCTATGATGTGTGTCATAATGTGGCTAAATTTGAAGTCCATAGACTAAATGGGAAGGAAACCAAGGTTTGCATCCACAGGAAAGGAGCGACCCGAAGCTTTGGTCCTGGACATAAAGAGATTCCTGATGTTTACAGACATGTGGGGCAGCCTGTTTTGATTCCGGGAAGCATGGGAACCTCTTCTTATGTTCTAGTGGGAACGGAAAAAGCAGAGGAGGTGAGTTTCAGCTCCACAGCCCATGGAGCTGGGCGATTGATGTCACGCCGGCAAGCTCTGCGAAACTTCAGAGGAGAAGAAGTAAAGAAAGAGCTGGAGAGCAAAGGCGTGGAATTAAGAGCCAGAGGATGGAAATGTGTGGCTGAAGAAGCTTCCCCGGTTTATAAAGATGTGGATGAGGTGGTGAAAGTTTCAGATTCATTAGGTATAGGCAGCCTGGTGGTGAAAACAGATCCCCTGGGTGTGATCAAAGGATAAAATAGAACTTAAAAAAATCTTTTGAGACACGAGCGGATTTGTTATATTATTCACGAGTGAAAAATAAAGAGAGTTTAATGAAATTCAGATGTGGCTTTGGTATTTATTATAGGAACGGTTGAATATGAAAGTCATTTTAGCAGGATACAATGTGGACAGCACTGTGCTCAAAGAGTTAAAAAGCAGCGCTCCGGAAAGAGGGGATGTGACTCCTGAGACTTTATCAGCTTCTTACGCCCGAATATCCCGCGATCCTCGTTCAGTGGATCAGCTTCGTTCAGTTGCCCGTAAAGAAGTAGACAAAGCAAGAAAGTCAAACAGGACCATTATTTTTAAAATGGGGCATCATTCTGTGGCCGAGCATGCAGTTTTTAACTTTGATGTGATTGGCATGAGTCGGTTGGCTATCGAGGAGATAGAAAAATTTAGACTTGGCTCTTACACTGAGAAGTCGCAGAGATATATCAAATTAGAAGATGATTTTGTGATTCCTGAGGAGGTAAGAAGAGCCAAAAAAGAAAATGTGTTCACTGAAATGATCCGTGAGCAATACAACCTGTATCACAGATTGTATAAAGAACTCAAACCTTATTTTTTTGAGAAATATCCTGATATGGCCCAGGATAAAAAAAAGCATTCCATTTTGAACGGATGGGCAAAAGAAGATGCCCGGTATGTCGTGAGTCTTGCCACAGAGGGACAGCTGGGCATGACTTTAAATGCACGAAATCTTGAATTCATGATCCGGCGGTTTTCATCTAAAAGGCTGACTGAATTAAAAGAATTTAATAAAAAAATCTATAAATTAGCTAAAGAAGTGGCTCCATCCATTATTTTGTTTACAGAACCGAATGACTTTGATGGGAAAACTTATAAGGAAATAAAAGATCGGGTGGATGTGGGTGACCGGTCTGCTGAGAGCACAAAAGAGTCTGTTTGTCTTGTGAATTACACTCCTCATGCTGATATTAAACTTGTGGCATCTTTAATGCATACAACTTCTGAAAACTCTTATAAGACCTGCCTGAAAAAGGCTGAGAACTTAAGAAAAGAAGAACAAAAAAATATAGTAAAAACAGCATTCAAACACATGGAGTTCTACGATGCTGTGCTCCGAGAATTTGAGTATGTGGATTTGACATTTGATTTGATAGTTTCGGCCACCTGTTTTGCTCAGCTTAAAAGGCATAGAATGGCCACTTTGACTTCCCAAAAATACAGTCCGGACCTGGGCGTCACTGTGCCCCCTTCAATAAGAGATGTGGGAAGTGAAAAAAGTTTTCTGAAAGTGATTGAAAAAACCAATAGAGTCTATCAGGATTTGCTCCGCAGCTTGGAAGTCGGAGCGGAATATGTGTTGACGAACGCTCATAGAAGACGGGTGCTTCTGAAAATGAATGCCAGGGAATTTTATCATTTTTCACGTTTAAGAGAAGATGAGACCGCTCAATGGGAGATCAGAAGACTGGCTAACCAGATGAGTGAAAAAGCCAAAAAGGTTATGCCTTTGACCTTCATGCTTATTGGAGGCAAGGACCGTTATCCTGAAATATATAAGTCTGTGTTTGGGCGTTTACCCAAATTCAAACCCCCCTAACCATTCATAAAATATGTCGAAATTCAGGTGTAGCTTAGCTCTCGGATAGATTTTTAACGCCATTCTCCTTCGTTTTTCTCGGCGCTTCCGTAACTCCCCCCGTCCGTGGGTCAAACATACTCAGCGTCCGGCTTCGCCGGGTTCCCTCGAAAAGCCTCATCCGAAGGCTAAATCTATCATGTCGCTGCAGCCACACCTGAATTTCACTAAGTGTGCGTTTTCAATGTATGGAATATAAAATTTAGGTTACATATGGATCATTATTGTTTTTGAGGGAGAAGGGCAAGGGATGAGGAATCCCCTGTGAGGGCTGAGCGGGCATGGTTCCTCTTTAGAGGAGAGCGAAGCCCGAACCGGGAGAGAGATTCCACGCTGGGGAATCGAGCGGGTGACGAATCCTTTGCCCTTTCC
>JAWLEN010000105.1:0-7942 GCA_041686095.1 Candidatus Aminicenantota bacterium | reverse complement strand
AGGTATCAGAACAGATGAAATGGTAATGGCTCCCAAAAAAGAGCCTATTAAATCAAGTCCGTATCCCAACCCATAGTTTAAATTTTTTTTCAGGTAAAGCTGGTTTGAAACGATAAACATCTCTCCTCCTACTGTGCCGAGAAGGAGCAGAAATAGGAGAAAAAACAGTTGAGGAGGTGTTTGTTTTATAGACAGAAATAATATAAGCAAAAGGAGCAGAGATTGGAATTGAATAACAATCAAATGCTTTAGGCTGACCTTCTTTATTTTGGTGCCGATATAGGCTCCCAGAGCCATGCCTGCCATAAAAGAGGCAAATAGAATAGATATGGTTTCATAGATATACCCGTAGACAGTCTGAAAAGCGATGATAACAATGATTTCTACAGCAATGGAGGTCAGTCCTATGAGGGTTAGAGGGGTCAAGTAAAAATAATTTTTTTTCTTTTTTATTCCTATGATGATTAAGATCCCCACAAATATCATCAGAGGAAAATCCAAAAGCCAAAAATGTCCTTTTTTGGACAGGAATGACAGGAGCCGGGTTTCTATTCCTCTGAAGTGGGTGCTTCTGAGTACGGAATTATAAAAATAACTGATAGGGAACAGGTCTTTATTCACTCGCTTTTCCCCAGATTTGATCTTTTCTCTGAGAGATTGGACCCTTAAGGGAGATAAACGAGCTCTCAAAGTATAAGGAGAGACATATTTATTGTGGAGCTCAAGGTCTTTTATTTGATGACTGAGGATATCCGGATCAAGAGCTTTGATATGAGAGGAGGCAAGAAAGACATTGGAAGCACCGGGAACGATTTTCACTTCATGGAATTCAGAACCAAGGGTGAAATAAAGGCAGCTCAAGAAATCTCGAAGCTGAGGGCTGATATAGTTTTCAGCAGAGGGAACCTGGAATGAAAAAACACCATCGGGATAGAGTTTACTTTTTATGATTTGAAAGAACTCTTGTGTATAAAAACGATTGAGCTGTGCTGTTTCAGGAGGAGGAAGATTTAAAATGATGACATGATATGTTTTTTTTGTGTTTTTGATAAAAATTCTCCCATCTTCATAATAAACATTTATTCGAGGGTGGTTGTGGATATATTTTTTTAATTCAGGAATAAAACGAACAGACAATCGAATGACCTCAGGATCCAGTTCCACGTAGTCCACAGTCGTATGGGGGTACTTAAGGATCTGGCGAAGGCTCCCTGCGAATCCTCCTCCTATGAGTAAAACATTTTTGGCCTCAGGCTTTTGAAGGAGAGCAAAGTGGACTGCTTCTTCAGCTGACGACAGGTCAGGATAGGAGTCAACTTTGGAGTGATTGTTATAAAGAGTGATTTGTTCTTGGGTCTTCACAATTTGAAGTTTTCCATAGGGAGAATCTTTACTTGCAGCAAGAGAAAAAGGTTTCCAATAAAGCTTTTGCATGGGAAAATCAAGAATCCAAAATGCAGACATCATCACAAAAATCAATATGAGCAGAAAGATCTTTTTTTTATTGAGAAAAACTGCAAATATTATGAGTCCGGATGTCAATCCTATCAAACCAGCGGATTTCCAGTTCGATAGGTGTGGAATGAGAAAGAAGTAAACCACGATTCCTCCCACAGCTGATCCCAGAGCCTCCATGAGATACACTGTGGAAATTTTTCCTTTTAGGAATTGAGTGTTGAAAACGAAAAGAATTCCCAAGGGAAGACAAATCAATATTGAAATCAGGAGAGCTGATGTGATTATGGGAAAAAGACCCATCATTTCACCAGGGCCTGCTTTGAATAAAAATCGGATCATTCTGAGCCCTATAAAACATAAGGGAAAAATAAGAATAACAGTGTAGTAAAAACCTGAGAATTTGGTTTGAGTGAATTTAAAAACAGAGCCTAAAAGACTGCCTATTCCTGTCCACAAGAGCCAGACCCCCAGCATGATTCCGAATGTGATTTCATTGCCTGCGAATTGGACTGAGAATTCTCTGAGAATCAATATTTGGATAGAAAGAGCCATAAATCCAAGGATAAAAGAGGGAGCAAGCTGAAAGATCCGGCTTTGGGTGTTTAAGTCCTTTATGATTTTATTTGGTTTCATTTAAAAAGAGAAAACTCAATAGGCTCAGGACCAGAGTCCGGGGATTTTATGACCGCAGAACACACATCTTCCTTTTTCTATGTTTATTTGTTCTATGAGATAACCCATTCTTTTTACAATGATTTTACCACAGTTGGGACAATAAGTATTTTCCGCTTCGTGAGCTGGGATGTTGCCGATATAAACGTAGTGAAGACCCTCTTCGAGTGCGGTGTTTCTGAGTTTTTCCAAGGTTGATATAGGAGTGGGAGGAAGATTTTTCATGAGATAGGAAGGGTAAAACCGGGAAAAATGAAGGGGGACCTCAGGACCGATCTCTTTCATTATCCAGCGGCACATCTCACGTATTTCCGATGTTTTATCATTTAAAGTGGGGATGACAAGATAAACAATTTCCAGCCATACTTGACTCTGGGAAGCTGCTACAATAGCATCCAGCACAGGTTGGAGCTCTCCTCTGACATAATTGGTGTAAAAATCTTGGTTAAAGGCTTTGAGGTCTATCTTGACACCATCCACCACTTCCAGAAGATCGGTGAAAGGTTCGGGATTGACATGAGCTCCTGTTATCACCACATTTTTGATTCCTTTTTTCCTGGCTTCCAGCGAAGTATCGTACATGTATTCAAAGAATATCATTGGTTCGGAATACGTATAAGCTATGCTGGGGCAGTTGTTTTTTTGGGCTGTTTTAACCACTGATTCAGGGGGAAGGTCTATGTGCGTAATTTGTTCAGGTCTCACTTGAGAGATTTCCCAGTTTTGACAGAATTTGCAGTTCACATTGCATCCAGCTGTGGCTATGGAAAGGGCCATGGTTTTTGGCAAAAAGTGAAAAAGCGGCTTTTTTTCAATAGGGTCCACATGAACAGCACAGGCTTTCCCATAGACCAGAGTATAGTAGGTTCCGCCCATATTTTCCCTCACTCCACAGTAGCCCCTTTCTTTGTCACCCAGTTTACAGAAACGGGGGCAGAGGAGGCATTCGACTTCTCTGTGAGAAAGTTTTTTATAATACCTGGCTTCAACTTTTGACAGGTTGGAATCACTGGTAAAAGCATAAAGGTCAGATGTTAAAGGGATTAATCTTTTTTTGGGAGTGATTCCTAAAGCAGCAGAGAACTTTAGAAAATTTCTTCTTTTCATTATATTTCCTCTTTGATTAGGTTGATATGGGTTAGATCCGCACAGCCAAGACCTAATTGTTCAGCTGTTTTTATATATTTAGGCTCTCTTTCTTCTTGTTTTAAAGAGGGAAGCCCGTGTTCTTTTCTCAGTGTTTCAATAGTCTGCCAACCAATATAATCTGCAGCCACTGGATCTGTGCTCATTATCAAAGCCCCGTAATCTTCAGCCCAACGGGAATGATAGGCAGGCCCTTTATGGAACTGGACTGTCAGCGCATCAATAACAGTGAGTTTGTGTTTTTTGCGGATAGGGGCTGTGTCAAACAGATCGGCCACAAAAGGATTGCAGTTAAAGTCATGATATTTATTAGGATTGTGTATGGATCCATAATAATTTTTCATTCCTGCTGTTATTCCAGCCAATCCATGGTCTTTGAGAATAGCCAGACTAATGGATTGGGAAATAGTATTGGTTTGTATGTAAGAGAACCGGCTTCCTATGCTCCTGTGGATAGTCAAATTTTTGTTATAGCCAATAGGATTGGAATCGGTTCCAAAAATTTTTATGCCTTTTTGGCTCATGTTTAACCTATAGCCAGCATCCTTAAGTTCACGATTTGTTCTGTCCCATATAATGATGTCTTTTTGTTGGAATCCTCCTTTGATAAGGAGATCTGCCAGTGATAAAGAGACTTTGGGTCTGGTTGAAATGTTTTTCCCAGCAATGGTGTTTATCTTTATCCCTATTTTTTTTGCGGTGTTAAAGAGCGCAGGAATGCTGTTTTTGCTGTCTTTAAATCCGGTGAGCCAATAGAATCCGCGTTGATAGAGGGTTGTAAGCTTTTCTGTGTTTATATCCCTGTGAACGTTATAAATATTTTTGGTTTTAACTATAATGACTTTAGACATTTTTCACTTTAAAAGTTACAACTAATGATGATTTATGTCAATTGAAGGAAATCCTAAGAGGGAGAAGGGCAAGGGATGAGGAATCCCCTTGCCCTTCCCCTCTTAAAGGTTTTTGAGGATTCAGATTTATATAACTTCTTTGTTTTCTCGCTTGCAGGTTTATTGAATTTATGATTATACTAAAAAAAAAGATCTTTTTTGGAGAAAGGAAAATGATGATACAAAGAAAACACCTAATGTATTTTTTGTCAGCTTTGCTTTTGTTTTTTGGGATTTTATGGAGCCCTATTAATAGCGAATCAGGAAGGGATGTGAAGAGTCTGCTTCCTGAACTTGAATCCTGGAAAGTATTTGAATCTCCCCAGGTTTATCATCCAGAGAATCTTTTCGAGTATATAAACGGTGCGGCAGAGAGTTATATTTCATATGAGTTTAAAGAGCTGGTTGTGGCTGAGTATAAGAAGAATGATCAATGTGATGTGGTCTTAGAGATCTATGATATGGGGGATAAAAACAATTCATTCGGGATTTACAGCTCAGAAAGATATCCGGACAGCCATTTTATTTCTGTAGGGACTCAAGGTTATTTAGAGCAGGGGACACTGAATTTTCTGATAGGACAATATTATGTGAAGCTGATGTCTTTTGAATGCGGTGATAAATCAGGAGATTATTTGAAAAAATTTGCGGAAAAAATATCAGAAAAAGTACCTGGGCCTTACAGCTTTCCCGATGAACTCAAGATTTTTCCATCCCAAGGATTGACCGCGAACTCAGAGAGATTTATTTTAATTAATTTTTTAGGATATGATTTTCTCCACACAGGTTATACCGCAGATTATCAGATAGATGAAAATGAATTCAGTTGTTTCCTCATAAAAGGAGGCAGTGAACAGGAAGCTCAACAGATGATAAAAAAATACATTGAGGCTAAAAAAGACCAGGAAATAGAGGACACTTCTTATGGATTCCTGATAAAAGACCGCTATTATGATAACATTTTTATGGCTAGAAAAGGCAGATTCATTTGCGGAGCGATGGAAATCAAAGATTCTTTCAAGGATACAGGAGAAGAATATTTAGATGAAATGATAGAGAATTTAAAAGCAATCAGCCCGACATTTCCTCTTTGATATATTTTTTGAGAATATCAAATTCACTCTGTAATTTTTTCAATGTTTTCTGAGCTTTTTGGGTATCCTTTTCTTTTCCAGCGCATTCCATGGTAAAAGATTCTTTTTCAAGCTCAATCAATCCTAAATTTGCTGAGGAGCCTTTTAAATAATGACCTAATCTCTGAATTGAATCATGCTTTTTCTGAGCTATTGATTGTTCAAGCTCCTTGATATTTTCTGGAAAGTCTTCTGTATATATATTGAGAAGTTCATAAAGAAACTCTTTGTCTTGTCCCACTCTTTCCATAACCTTCTCTAAATCAATGGGAATCTTCTTGCTGTTTTTTTCAGTGAGATTCATTTTTTGATTTTAGTCTGTTTTTATGGGGAGAATGATGGAATTATTCCGTCCTTTTTTCTTGGCATTCATAAGAGCTTTGTCACTGGTTTTAATGAGTTCTTCGCTTGATATGGAGGGATGATTTTCTGAACAAGTGGCCCCTATGCTTATGGTTATTTTCAAAGGACCTGCGCTTGTGGTTATGTCTTTACCGCTCACAGATAATCTGAGTCTTTCTGCCACAGAGCTTATTTGTTTAGTTCCGCATCTTGGAAAAACCGCAATGAATTCGTCCCCTCCGTAACGTCCGATTTTATCATATCTTCTCATGGAATTTTTTAATCTTTGGGCGACTTCTTTTAAGACTTGATCGCCCACCAGATGACCATGTGTGTCGTTTATTTTTTTAAAAAAATCAATGTCTGCCATGATCACGCCTGTTATTTCTCCGTATCGTCCCTCTCTTTCTGTTTCTTCACTTAAAAATTCCAGGATTTTATTCCGGCTCCATAATTGAGTCAGGTTATCTGTGGTAGCCCGCTTGCGCTCTCTATCCTGAGTGAGGATGACTCTTTCCGCATTTTTCAGCCGGACTCTCAGTTCCATATAGTCAAAAGGTTTGGTGATATAATCATCAGCTCCTGCTGACAGCCCCTTTATGATTTCTTTTTGACGGTCTTTTCCCGTTAACAAGATGATGTAGACATATATATCATTTCTATCTTTGGCTAATTGGCGTATTTTTTTACAGAGTTCGATGCCATCCATTCCCGGCATTTCCCAGTCCAGGATAGCTATGCGCAAGGCTCTTTTTTCATGAAAGCGGATATTTTGAATGTTTTCTTTAAAAGCCTCCCAAGCTTGTTTGCCATTATGAGTGACAGTGGGATCATACCCCCATTTGATCAGAAATTCCTCAAGGGCCCTGCATGAGAGTATGTCATCTTCGGCAATCAGAACATTCATCCATCCAACCTTTTTATGTACTTTTTCTTTCATATTATTGCCTGTTTGAATCAAATGTCAATAACCTTTTGAGATGATATTATCCTAGCCTATTCATAAAAAAAATGTCGATATATTCATTTTTTTCATTTTCAACGATAGACATGATTATTACTAAAACCGTGATAGGGTTTATTTGAAGATAAGGGGAAGGGCAAGGGATTCGTCACCCGCTCGATTCCCCAGCGATGAATCTCTCTCCCGGTTCGGGCTTCGCTCTCCTCTAAAGAGGAACCATGCCCGCTCCGCCCTCACAGGGGATTTCTCATCCCTTGCCCTCTCCCCTTAATAAACATCATACATCACGTTTATCAGGGTTTTAGAAATGCTTGCGTTTGTTAATTTAATGTGGAATATTATTTTATAATTTACTATAATATTTGTGCTCTTTTGGGGTCAATAATGGAAGACAATAAGGTCGTCACAGCATCTTTACTCATAATCGTAGTTTTTTTAATCGGTGTTCTTTTACGGCTTGCCAAGCCAGTGTTGTTTCCTTTTTTCCTTGCTATTTTTCTCTCATTCATTCTTTATCCCATACTGGATTTTTTGACCAAGATTAAAATACCAAGAGTTATTTCCATTATTTTTATCCTTCTTTTTACCTTTTTTATTCTCTATCTTTTAGGATCTCTTTTTTATTCAACAGGCAAATCATTTGCCTCAGAATTTCCCAAATATGGAGAAAAAATGAACAGCATCTTGACCTCTATTTTTGAAAGACTCAATCTCCCTCAGTTAAAAATAGAGACCATTGATTGGGCAGGGGAGTTTAATCTTGATAGGATAGGGAAAATCATAGGGTCTTCTCTAGGACCCTTTTTATCTTTTATGTCAAATCTTTTTCTGGTTCTGATATTCCTTGTTTTTATTTTGGCTGGTAGGGGAAGAGTGAAGCAGAAGATTCAGAAATATCTGGATCAGAAAAGAGCTGAAAAAGCCAATGTTGTGATAAATAACATAGACCGGCAAGTTCAGAGGTATCTTGTTATTAAAACCATAGTCAGTTTTTTCACAGGTGTGTTTGCTCTTATAGTTCTGCTCTTTTTTGGGGTGGACTTTGCCATAATATTTGGATTTTTGACTTTTCTTCTCAATTATATTCCTAATATAGGTTCTTTTATTGCTACAGCTCTTCCCTTTACCATTGCTGTGTTCCAGTTTGAGACTTTATGGCCTGCTTTTTGGATTCTTATTATCCTCACTTCCGTACAGCTTATAATGGCTAACGTCGTTGAACCCAGACTTATGGGGCATGGATTGGGTTTGAGTCCTTTGGTAGTTCTTTTCTTTCTTTTTTTCTGGGGATGGTTATGGGGACTTCCTGGAATGATTTTGGCTGTGCCTATTGCGGC
>JAWLEN010000104.1:0-8051 GCA_041686095.1 Candidatus Aminicenantota bacterium | reverse complement strand
ATACTATTTCAGGTGATTAGTTTATTCCTTGGGAAAGGAGTGGGCCATTACTAAGGAGATAATCAAATAAGAACCTAAGAAATGTTCTTCATGTTTATTAGAGAAGTTCAGCGATTGTCTTTTTTTGGGGCAGGAAGGTAGACTTTTAGGAGTAAAGGATCATCTCTTTACAGGTTAAGTAAGCGATGGCATATTTTTTTAGTTTTGATATTATATCATGCAGCATAGAGTCCAACACATACAATATTGTTGAAATAGATTGATTTAAAAATTATCAAAACCTAAAAACAAGAGCAGGAAATAGAGGATATTTACATATAGGACACTCACGGTCCCCGCTGACTGAAATATTCATCAAGGCTTCATAGTTTTCGACATCATGATCGTCATCTTTATTCTCCCCAACACATTTCACATAAAGACGGTTATGGCAGGTATCATTATTCTGAAAACTTGGTATTATTAATATTTTGAGAAGCAAATACTCAGGAATAATAGGTAAACCATCAAGTTTATAGAGTATTTCATAGCGTGAAGACTCATTTTGGCTGTGAGTATTAAAATAGGTGCAATTCACTAAAGCCCATTTCTCCTGAATTTTCACTAATGCAAACCAGTGGCCGTTGATAGTGACATTCGGATCACGATTATTTCCTATGACTGGACATGCCTCATTATAATCAGAGGTACATGATGAGCCGACGAATCTAATATTTTCGATCCCAGCAGCCTTTGCCAATACGATGAACGTTTTAGTCGTAGTACAACACCCATCAGCTATTTTGTATTCTACAGCTTCTGAACCGCTTACAACAAATGGCAAGTCTTTAGGATAAATATTTTTTTTACTGATTACGTTCTCATAGACGTTTAAATCATGATTTCCATAGAATAAAAATTTTTCTAGTTCTTCTATTCTTTTATTTTGCTCCTGAGAAAGAGGCCAAATGAGTCTCAGCCTATTCAGTTGCTCTAAATTTTGGTTCGCCCATTCCAATTCACTCTTGAATTCTTCTGCTTCTTCTGGGTTAGAAATCCAGCTCTTTATGCGTTCCCGATCAATCTTTATAAATAAAAGTTCATTATGACAAATCTCAATAATCTTATGACATTTTTCTAAGACTGTTCCAGTTATGTTATGGATGGCAACGAATTCCCTTACTTTATCCGTAACCTCAAGAGCATCGTTTCTATAATCTTTACCCTGTGCCCATAATGAGGAAGTTACAAGGAAACAAATCACTGGAAATAAGATGATACTATGTGTGATTTCCTTTTTCATTTAAATACCTCCTATTTTACCATACGATCAAACCTAATCTTTAATTCTGCTGCCTATAGCAAAAATCAAATTTATTTTCCCCATAAAAACATTACGTCCCTACTTTTTGATATGTAAAATCCTATCATTTATTAATTTAATAATATTAATTGTATAATTTATTTTTTATACAATTCAGAAAATCATGTCAAGTATTTTCTTATAAAGTGTAATTGAAAAAAAGCTCCTCATTTCATAAGGATTTAAAGTTGAAATATAGGCTGTTTGTATTGTTATTATTTAAACCTTGAATTTGATAAGTCGGTTGTAGATCATAGTTATAATCTTTTATAAGAAAATTGGTTGTTGTGTAAATTATTAAAATAGTGATATGAATCTAGTCATTTTCAATTTCCTCAATGAATATAGGCTTAATTATTCGTTTTTATTGCTCTTTCTGAATTTTAGCTTGCCCTGTTGATCCGCATCCACTTTCACGGCATCTCCGCTTTTGTATCTTCCTTCCAAAATCTTCAAGGCAAGTGGGTCTTGAATGTCTTTCTGAAGAGTCCTTTTCAGAGGCCGGGCTCCATACACAGGATCAAATCCTTTTTCAGCAATGAGTTTCTTCGCTTCCTCGCTCACTTCAATATCGATCTTCTTATCTTTAAGCCTCTGTTTCAATTCTTTGATCTGAATATCCAGGATTTTCAATATCACATCCTGAGACAGGGGTTTAAAAATAATCACTTCATCCAGTCTATTCAGAAATTCCGGCCTAAAATGCTTGTCTAAAATTTCCATTACTTTTTGCTCCATCTTTTCAAAATCCGGGCTTAATTCTTTGATCACCTGGCTTCCCAGATTGGATGTCATGATAATGATGGTGTTTCTAAAATCAATGGTCCGGCCCTTGCCGTCTGTGAGCCTTCCGTCATCCAGAATCTGAAGCAGTATGTTGAACACATCGTTGTGCGCTTTTTCAATCTCATCCAAAAGGATGATGGAGTAGGGTCTTCTTTTGATCGCTTCAGTGAGCTGCCCTCCTTCCTCATGACCCACATATCCGGGAGGAGCTCCGATCAAGCGGGAAACCGTGTGTCTTTCCATGTATTCAGACATGTCCAGCCGAACCATGGCTTTCTCATCATCGAACAAAAACTCTGCCAGAACTCGAGCCAGTTCTGTTTTTCCCACTCCCGTAGGTCCCAGAAAAATAAACGACCCTAAAGGACGAGTCTGATCCTGGATTCCCGCTCTAGCTCTCCTTATGGTGTTGGAAACCGTGCTCAGAGCTTGATCCTGTCCTACCACCCTTTTTCTCAGCTCCTCTTCCATATGGATCAGTTTTTCCACTTCTCCCTGAAGCATCTTTGATATAGGTATACCGGTCCACTTGGATACAATCTCCGCCACATCTTCTTCATCCACCTCTTCTTTAAGCATCTTCTCTTTTTTTTGTATCTCCGACAGCTTTTTCGACTTTTCCTCTATTTCTTTCTGAACCTGATTTAGTTTTCCATATCTGATTTCAGCAACTCGACCTAAATCGCCTCGTCGTTCAGCATTCTGTTCCTCAATTTTCAAAGAATCCATCTGCTCTTTTAATTTATTAATGGATTCGATCAATTCTTTCTCTTTCTGCCACCTCAGCTTAACCGCTCTGCTTTTTTCCTGGAGATCGGAAAGCTCTTTTTCTAATTTTTTCAACTTTTCTTTAGCGCTTTTTTCTTTCTCTTTTTTAAGAGCTTCTCTTTCAATTTCAAGCTGAATGATTTTTCGATCCAGCTCATCTATCTCTTCTGGTTTGCTGTCTATTTCAATTCTGATCCGGGAAGCTGCTTCATCGATGAGATCTATGGCTTTATCCGGAAGATAACGATCCGTGATATACCGTTCAGAAAGAGTGGCTGCCGCAACCAGCGCTGAATCCTTTATTTCAACTCCATGATGGACCTCATATTTTTCTTTCAATCCTCTCAAGATAGACACAGTTTCTCCCACTGTGGGTTCCTTCACATAAGTCTGCTGGAACCTTCTCTCCAGAGCTGCGTCTTTTTCAATATACTTTTTATACTCGTTCAAAGTGGTGGCGCCCACACAACGGAGCTCTCCCCTTGCCAGGGGAGGTTTTAGCATATTGGAAGCATCCACAGCTCCTTCAGCAGCCCCAGCTCCTATGATGGTGTGGAGCTCATCTATAAAAAGGATGATATCTCCTTCAGCTTCTTTGATTTCTTTCAGCACCGCTTTCAACCTGTCTTCAAATTCTCCTCGGTACTTAGCTCCGGCAATCAAAGCCCCCATGTCCAGGGCAATGAGCCTCTTGTTCTTGAGTGACTGGGGCACATCCCCGTTAGCGATCCTTTGTGCCAGGCCTTCCACAATAGCGGTCTTTCCCACTCCGGCTTCTCCGATCAGCACTGGATTGTTCTTGGTCCTTCTGGATAGAATCTGTATGACTCTCCTTATCTCGTCTTCTCGACCAATGACAGGATCAATTTTCCCTTCTCTTGCCAATTCAGTGATATCCCGGGTGTAGTGATCCAAAGCCTGATATTTTCCTTCAGGCTCGGGGTCAGTGACTCTTTGGGATCCCCGGATGGACCTCAAGGCTTTCAGCACGGAACTCTCAGTGGCTCCGTATTTCTCTAAAATCTGACAGGCGTCTCCACCCCCCTCTTTGATCATTCCTAAAAATAAATGCTCTGTGGAAACATACTCATCCTTGAGTGAAGATGCCTGTTTCTTAGCCTCTTTGATGACGTTTCTCAATCTTGAAGAAAGATAGACTTCAGCGGCTCCTTTGACTTTGGGAATCTTTTCAAGCGCCTGTTCCAATTCTGTTTGAACAGCTCCCTTATCTATGCCCACTTTTCCCAACAAAGCATTGACAATATTATCCTTTTGATTCAGGAAAGCCCATAAGACATGCTCTGGAAGAATCTCCTGATGATCCATTTGTTCGGCCTTGGAATGGGCTTGCTGCAAGGCTTCTTGAGACATCACTGTAAATTTATTCATATTCATATCTTCACCTCACTTCTCCTCCTTAATCTCTCTTTTAAGCCTGTCAATAAATTTCAATGCCTCCAGGGGAGTCATGCGGGAGACATCACATTCACTGATCTCCTCTCTTATCTTCCTAAGAAGCTCGCGGTCCTGGTCTCCTCCAAAAAGAAACATCTGGGAATCATCGATTTCAGGATTCTGCCGGTATGAAATCTTAGGGATTCCCTCGCCATCCAGTTCTTTTTTTTCAAGATTAAAGAGGATTTCCTTGGCCCTCTCCAGGACCATTCTGGGAATTCCAGCCAGTTTTGCCACATGTATTCCATAACTCTGGTCAGAAGGACCAGGGACTATTTTCCTCAAAAAAATAACATCATCCTTCCATTCCTTAACAGAAACATGATAATTTTTGATCCGTTCCATGGTCATGGCTAATTCTGTTAATTCATGATAATGGGTGGCAAACAGGGTTTTAGCCCTTATTTTCTCATTCCCATGAAGGTATTCCACCACAGCCCATGCCAGACTCAGGCCATCAAAAGTTGAGGTCCCTCTGCCCACTTCGTCAAGCAGAATCAGACTTTTCTCAGTGGCATTGTTGAGGATCCCTGCTGTTTCCAGCATCTCAACCATAAAAGTAGACTGACCCAAACTTAAGAAGTCCATAGCCCCGATTCTTGTGAATATCCTGTCAACAATTCCAATTTCCGCTTTTTCTGCAGGGACATAAGACCCCATTTGGGCCAGAATACAGATAAGAGCCACCTGTCTGAGATAGGTTGATTTGCCTCCCATATTCGGTCCTGTTATGATCAGTATCTGGTCCTCATCCCTATCTAAGTAAGTGTCATTAGGGACAAAAGGCTCTTGCTCTGTGACTTCAATGACAGGGTGCCGGCCTCCCTTTATGCGGATGATGTCTCCTGAATTGACCATGGGCCTGCTGTAAGAACGCTGTGAAGCCAATTCAGCTAGGGAAGTCAAAACATCCAAAACCGCTATGCTGAATGCCATTTTTTGAAGTCTCGGAGTCTCCGCTGACACTTTGTCTCTCACTTCCTGGAATAATTTATACTCCAGCTCATGGATGCGTTCTTCAGCATGAAGAATTTTTTGTTCATGCTCTTTAAGTTCAGGAGTGATATATCTCTCTGAATTGACCAGGGTCTGTTTCCGGATATAATGGTCGGGAACACGGGACAGATTTGATTTGGTTATCTGGATGTAATATCCAAAAACTTTGTTATATCGGACTTTCAAATTGGGGATCTTTGTCTGTTCTCTTTCTTTTCTTTCAAGGTCAGTGATGAATGACTTTCCCGATCGGCTGATACCTCTGAGGTCATCCAGTTCCTGATTAAATTCTTTCTTTATAATCCCTCCCTCTGTCAATAAAAAAGAAGGTTCATCTTTTATGGCCTTATCAATGAGATCCACAAGGTCGTCCCCGTTGTCCCATTCCTTTTTCATGTTTTCTATGATATTGGACTGAAACGGCTCGAGCAGCTTTTTTATATCAGGAAGGACCTGTAGAGAAATTTTTAAAGACACCAAATCCTTGGCATTGGAAGCTGATAATGAAATCCTGCTGCTCAATCTCTCTAGATCTGATATATCTCTCATCTTCTCTCTCATTTCATGCCTTTCAATGGTGTGAGAGAGAAATTCACAGACTCCTCCCTGCCTTTGTTCAATGGTTTTCAATGATAAAGAAGGATAGAGCAGCCAAGAGCGCAGCAGCCGGCTTCCCATCGAGTTTACCGTGTAATCAATGATATCCAGAAAAGAGCCCGAACGCCGGTTATCCCTTAAATTTTTTATAAGCTCCAGGTTTTTTACAGCCGCTGCATCCAGAATCATGTACTGACTTGAGGGCATATAAGACATGTTCTGAATTAAAGACAGAGAATCTTTTCTTAGTTTTTTTAAATAATAAAGAAGAGCTCCCGCTGCAGAAACAGCCAAATCTTTATCAGCGATACCAAATCCCTCTAAAGAACTGACCTTGAAATGTTCTTTAAGGTAATCCTCAGCCTGAGGTCTATCAAAGATCCAATCTTCCTGGGAACTCTTTAAAATGCCTTTTATTCCATTTTTAGAGAGAAGTTCCTCTATTTTTTTCTCACAGCTCTGAGGGAAAATAATCTCCTTTGGTGAATATTTATACATTTCATCTTTGATGTCTTTTCCTTCTTCACCAACACTCTGGGCTGTATTCATGTGTCCTGAGGCTATATCAATAAGAGCCATCCCCCAATCTTTTTCCTCAAAAACAAGGCTCATCACATAAGTGCTCTCTTTCACATCTTCTGTTTCAATCTCAACCGCTGTTCCTGGGGTTAAGACCTTTACCACATCCCTCTTAACCACTCCTTTGGATTCTTTCGGATCTTCAACCTGTTCACAGATGGCAACCTTATGTCCTTGTTTGAGAAGTTTCGAAAGATAAGGATCAGCCGAATGATAAGGGACCCCGCACATAGGGACTTTCTGTCGAGAAGTTAGGGCTATCTCAAGAATAGAAGATGCTTTCTTTGCATCTTCATAAAAGAGCTCATAAAAGTCACCCAACCTGAAAAAGAGAAAAGCATCTTTATGGTCCTTTTTCAGCCGAAGGTACTGCTCCATCATGGGGGTGTTTGATTTGTTTTTAGCCATTTTAACTTTAATCTATAGTATTTAAAATTGAGTTTATTGGCAAGACCCGAGTTTCCAATAATCCAAGTTAATTAAATCAGGAAGCCTTTCCAAAACCCAGATACAGGTGAAATATGATGTTTATTAAGGGGAGAGGGCAGGGGATGAGGCATCCACTGTGAGGGCTGAGCGGGCATGGTTCCTCTTTAGAGGAGAGCGAAGCCCGAACGGGAGAGAGATTCCTCGCTGGGGAATCGAGCGGGTGACGAATCCCTTGCCCTTCCCCTTGTCTATCAAATAAACTCTATCACGGCTTTAGAAAGGCTTGCATGGGATTGAAAAAAATTTATCAGGAATATAGAATGGTATTAATCTTATGAATGATACAAACAATATCCTAAACGAACAGAACATAAAAAAAAGAAAGATTGGTTTTATCATAATCCAGTCCATCACTCTCCTGAGGATTCCTCTGTCTATTTTGTTCGCAGTTATTTTACTGACCACAAGCCGCCAGGGAACACACTTTATTCTTTCTCTTGTGATTCTTCTTCTTATCGAGGCCACTGATTTATTTGACGGTCCCATTGCCAGACATTTTAATCTAAGTTCAGAATACGGCGCAACTTTAGACCCTTATGCAGACAGCATATCCAGAATAATCGTTTTCTTTTCCCTGGCTCTTTCAGGACTGGTGCTCTTGCTTCTTCCCCTTTGCATGGCACTCAGAGACATTACTGTAGCCTATTCCCGGATCATTTTAGCCAAAAAAGGTTTTTCTGTGTCCGCTAAAAAAAGCGGGAAAATAAAAGCGACCTTTCAGGCTTTGGGGGGAATTGCCGCTCTGTTCGGACCTTATTATTGGAATTTTATTGGAAAATGGAGCTTTTATGTTCTCTCATGGATCCTGATTGTGGTGACTTTACTTTCTGCTGTGGAATATGTGGCTTCAGCTATAAAGGCATTTAAAAAGAATGAAAAATCCCTTAAAAAATAAAAAAATCGTTTTCTTAGATTTAGACGGCACTATATACCTGGGAAATGAACTGATTAAAGGCGCAAAAAAATTTTTAAATGATTTAGAGTCAGCAGGAATAAAGTACTATTTTCTTTCTAATAATTCTTCCCGATCAAAATTAGA
>JAWLEN010000019.1:29172-33465 GCA_041686095.1 Candidatus Aminicenantota bacterium | reverse complement strand
TGCCAGGGCACTGCTTCGGGATAAGCGGGGATTGACTTCAATGATCCTGTATTCTCCTTGGGATTTATTAAGGGCAAACTGGATATTGCATTCTCCAATGATATCCAGATGACGGATGACCCGGATGGAAATTTCTCTCAACCGGTGGTATTCACGGTCAGTAAGGGTTTGAGAAGGAGCCACCACAATGCTTTCTCCTGTATGGATCCCCATAGGATCAAAATTTTCCATATTGCAAACAGTTATGCAGTTATCTTGGTTGTCTCTAACCACTTCATATTCAATTTCCTGCCATCCTTCCAGATATTCTTCTATTAAGATTTGAGAGGTAAAGGAAAAAGCTTTTTGTGTCCGGTTCTTTAAGCTCTGTTCATTGAAAGAAAGACTTGAGCCCAGACCCCCTAGAGCATAGGCGACTCTTGCCATGACAGGATATCCAATTTTTTTAGCGGCTGCGAGAGCCTGCTCCACAGAGCTTACTGCTGTGCTTCGGGGAATGCTCAAGCCGATTTCTTTAAGGCGTTTGACAAAATATTTTCTGTCTTCACAATCCATAATAGATTTTATTGAAGTGCCCAGAACTTTGACCCTAAATTTTTTAAGGACGCCTTTTTGATGCAGCTCCACTCCGCAGTTTAAAGCGGTTTGTCCTCCAAAACTCAGCAGTATTCCTTCTGGTTTTTCCTTTTGGATGACTTTTTCCACAAAATAAGGAGTGACGGGAAGGAAGTATATCTTATCTGCCAAATAATCTGAGGTTTGAATGGTGGCGATATTCGGATTTATAAGGATCACTTTTATTCCTTCTTCCTTGAGCGCTTTGATGGCTTGACTTCCAGAGTAGTCAAACTCGCCTGCCTGCCCTATTTGCAGGGCGCCGCTTCCGAGGAGAAGGATTTTTTTCACTGTTTCAGTACTCCTAAGAATTGGTCGAAAATAAATTCTGTATCCACAGGTCCGGGCGAATGCTCGGGGTGGAATTGGACAGACATAAAAGGCAGCTTTTTATGTTTGATCCCTTCATTGGTGTTGTCATTGATGTTAATAAACCAAGGAAGCCAATCATGAGGCAGTGTGCGGGTATTGACAGAAAAGCCGTGATTCTGGGAGGTGATGTAGCACTGTCTGGTGCCGACTCGAAGGCAGGGCTGATTTTGGCTTCTGTGGCCGTATTTTAGTTTGTAGGTATCGGCTCCGGCAGCTAAGGCTAATATTTGATTTCCTAAACATATTCCAAAAGTGGGGATTTCCTTTTCTATGCATTTTTCAACACTTTTTATCACCTGTTTGACCCTTTTCGGGTTGCCGGGACCATTTGAAATGATAACCCCATCAAAAGGATGAGAGAAGAAGTCATAGTCATAAGGAACCCGGAGAATACAGCAGTCTCTTTTGATAAAGCTTCTGAGAATATTGTTTTTGACTCCACAATCAATAACAACCAATTTTATCTTTCCTTCTTTATTGTATTCAACAGGTTTGCTAATGCTTACTTTCTTGACCAGATCATCTTTATTTGGATCATAGAAATCGATATTTCCTTTGAGGATGATTTTGCCCAGCATAGTGCCTCTTTCCCTTAAAATTTTGGTTAAGGCTCTGGTGTCTACTCCGGAAAGCGCGGGGATGTTTTCTTCTTTAAGCCAGGCCGAAAGACTTTTTGCGGCATGACAGTGGTGGTACTGGGATGAATAGTCTGAAACGATAAGGCCAGAAGCATGGATTTTTTGAGACTCGAAGTTTTTAGAAAGATTATTTTCAATTTTTTTAGAAGGGACTCCATAGTTTCCGATTAAAGGATATGTCAGAACAAGGATTTGTCCTTTGTAGCTGGGATCAGTTAAGGATTCATTATAACCCACCATACCTGTATTAAAGACCACTTCTCCGGAGGTAGAAATTTCATCCCCAAAAGAAATCCCTTTTAACTTTGTCCCGTCTTCTAATATCAGAAAGCCTTGTTGCATTAAAACCTGAATTTTAGAGATTTTATATCACATCAGGAATTCAAAATCAAAACAAACAGTATTCCGTTTATCTAATTTATTGACAAAAAGGATATGATGAGTAAAATATAGTTTAGAATGGATACAGATTTAAAACAATTACAAATAAAATTAAAAAAGAAAAAGATTAAACCTACCTATATCCGATTGAAAGTCTTAAGCTATCTTGAAAACGGCCAAAAACATTCTCATGCAGAACAAATATATAGAGCCATAAAAAAAGAGATTCCAACTGTTTCAATGACATCCATATACAACACCTTGGATATATTTCAGAAAAAAGGACTCATGGCACCTTTATTTATAACAGGTTCAGAGGTTAGATTTGATGTTATTGTTTCCCCTCATCAACACTTCTTTTGCGAAAGATGTGGGAGGATTATTGATCTGGATATTGATTCTGAATACTTTAAAAAGAAGAATATAAAGGGGCATAAAGTCAATGAAATTCAAGGTTATTTTATAGGCATCTGTAAGGATTGTCTCAAAAAAAAGAAAAAAGGAGAAAAAAATGAATATGTATAAGTGCACGGTTTGCGGTTATGTTTATGATCCAAACTCAGGAGATCCAGATAATGGAGTCAAACCTGGGACTGCCTTTGAAGATCTCCCTGATGATTGGGTCTGCCCGGTCTGTGGAGCTGATAAAGATTCTTTTGAACTGGCTTGAGAAAAGATGGAAAAAAATAAAATAAGAGATAGTATTTACTGGGTTGGGGGGATTGATTGGGATTTACGGAATTTTCATGGGTATATCACCCAGCGCGGCACGACTTATAATGCTTATCTCATTTTAGATAAAAAAGTGGTGCTTGTGGATACAGTCAAGCACTATCTTTTTGATGAGATGCTGGATAGAATCAAGGAGGTCATAGACCCAAAAAAAATAGATTACATCCTATCCAATCATGTTGAAATGGATCATTCTGGTTCTATTCCTAAGATACTGGAACAGGCCCCTAACGCCACAGTCCTTACCTCTACTCAGGGAGAAAAGGGATTACGCAGACATTACAAAAAGGATTGGAAGTTTCATGTGGTCCAGAGCGGAGATTCTCTAAGCATTGGAAAAAGGACTTTGAATTTTGTAACCACTCCCATGGTTCACTGGCCTGATAATATGGTGACCTATTTACCAGAGGAGAAGCTTCTCTTCTCAAACGATGCTTTTGGTCAGCATATAGCGAGCTCAGAAAGGTATGACCACGAGTTGGGCTGGGAAATTGTTGAGGAGGAGGCAGCTAAATACTACGGAAACATTGTCATGCCGTATGGGGACCAGGTGAAAAATGCCTTAAAGGTGGTTTCTGAGCTTGATATAGATATGATTTGTCCCAGTCACGGACTCATTTGGAAATCTTTTATACCTGAGATAACCCAGCAGTACCAAAAGTGGTCCAATTATGAATCAGATAAAAAAGCCCTTATTGTTTATGATTCCATGTGGGGTTCGACTAAAAAAATGGCCCAAAGTCTGGAGAAAGGATTGTATGAATCTGGGATTGAAGTGACAATGAGAAATCTCAAAAGAAATCACATATCGGATGTTGTCACTGATGTTCTCAGATCTGGTTTGGTTTTGATTGGCTCACCCACTTTAAATAATGGGATGCTTCCTTCAATAGGGGAATTTCTCACCTATCTCAAAGGATTAAGGCCAAGAAAAAGGGTCGGTTTTTCATTTGGTTCTTTTGGTTGGGGAGGCCAAGCTGCAGGAGAGATAGAAAAGGTCTTTAAAGAGCTTAAGTGGGATATTCCTTTTGAGCCTATTAAAATCAAATATATCCCTGATAAAGAAGAGCTGGATTCAGTTAAAAGCACTGGAAAAAAATTAGGTGAGTACCTAAACAAATCAGGGAGAGGTCAAAAATGAAAAAAATATTTACTTGGACTTTAAAGGTCGGTCTTATTTTTGTTGCAGCATCTGCGCTTACTTATACCCTGCACTATGTAATATTTCGTGACCTCCATCATATATTTATATACATGATTGGGGACTTTGGCTTTCTGTTTATTGATGTTCTCCTGGTTGTGCTTCTCATAGAACGGGTGCTCGCTAGAAAAGAAAAACAAGCCCTTATTAAAAAATTGAATATGGTTATAGGCAGTTTCTTTAGTGAAGTCGGTCTGAAACTTCTTAAAAAATTTAATACGTTCGTCAAAAATTCAGAATCTCTTGCCGATCAACTTAAAGTTACAGATGAATGGGGAAATAAAGATTTTGATAGAGCCATAGCTGAAGCAAAAAAGTTCAAGTACAATATGAATATGGACAAAGAAAAGCTAT
>JAWLEN010000019.1:22765-29072 GCA_041686095.1 Candidatus Aminicenantota bacterium | reverse complement strand
AAGAAAAGCTATCCCTTTTTGTTTTCACTCGCTTCAAGAGTGAACCCCATGGATCCTAAAGCAAGTCCGGTTGTGACTAGTTAACTGATTTTTAAATAATAGTTATTAGATTAAAATGATTATTGATAAATAAGAAATTTTAGATTAGAATGGAAAATGAATAAGTTACATGAAAAGCGTTAAAGAGTGTCTGAATAATCTTAAGAAGAAGGGATTTAAGCTAACTCCTCAGAGACAGGCCGTTATTGAATATCTTGAGGGAAATTCAAGTCATCCATCTGCGGCTGACATGTTCAGGGAGGTAAAGAAAAAATATTCCATGATTTCTTTTGCCACTGTTTATAACACACTTAAGATGTTAGGGGAGGCTAAAGAGATAAGATCCTTAACTATAGGATTTGACAAAGTTAATTTTGATCCGAATACAGAACAGCATGACCATTTTTTTTGTCAAAAATGCGGGAAAATAATCGATATATTTCCTGATAAAAAAATGAAAATTGAAGAAATTGATGGTCACCAAATAAACGACCGTCAAATTTATTATTATGGAATTTGTTCGGAATGCCTTAAAGCAAATAACCTTGATGAGTCATAGAAAAGACTATTCTTGAGAAGCCAGGGTCATTATCCATTTAGCGAAGGAGCCGGCTTCATTCAGATCGTTTTCATCCGGATGGGTATTGGCTGAAGCAGCCATATCAGTCCAGGCTTTGTGTTCAGGGGATTTTTCTAAATATTCCAAGGCTTCTAAAGAGACTTTTCCTCTGCAGGAGAAACTTCCCAATAATTTTGCTTTAGCTGCTAACACTGTGGCGTGTTCTATAGCCTCTCTTGATAACCGACTTCCTGTGAGAGAGCCGTGGGTAGAGAAAAAAGCAATTTTTTTATTAGGAGGGATTTTTTTTATAAAAGACTCCATAACTATGGGCACACTGTGGGAGTGAACCGGGAATCCAATGAAAATGAGGTCATAATCTTCAAAATCTTTTTTTTCAACCTCCTTGAAGGACTTTATTTGTTTTTCTCCCTCTATATTTTCATATATCGCTTCTGCCACCTTCTTAGTATTTCCAGTATGAGAGAAATAAGTTACCAGTGTTCTTTCCATTGAAAATCTCCCAAATATTTAGTTTTTCTCCTTAGTTAAAGAAAAAAATTTATTTTTACAGTTGTTCCTTTAGATCCGTCTATTTTTATGTTTCCTTTTATTTGCTTTACGAGATCTTGAATTAGACTCATTCCTAATGATTCTCTTGCTTTGTCTTTAAAATAAACCAGATCAGGAATGGCATCCAGCAGCGCATTGAACTGTTCTTTTTGTTTTTGAAGCTCTGTTTCTATTTCTGAGATTTTTTTTTGTGATTTGGTCTGCTTCTTTTTAGTTTTATTTTGGGATAGCTGAGTTTTGTTTTTCATAATGAATAGAGTGTGCTGAATCTGACCTCACACAGATATAGATAAAAATTATAATACAATTTGTATCTCAGTCAATAATTATCTTGATATCTGGGAAGAAATGGTGGGCGGTACTGGATTCGAACCAGTGACACCCGGCTTGTAAGGCCGATACTCTTCCGCTGAGCTAACCGCCCGAATTTGTTTAGTAAGAGCAGTCCTTAAAGTAGAAAATAGTTGAGATTTTGTCAAGAGAAATGCTTTTTCGCTGTTTGATAGCCATCCTCCGGGGCTATTGACATAAGAGCAGTCATATGTTAACTTTAATGAACTTTCCATTGAGAAAATAAATTTAATATAAAGGTAAGGTATTGAAGATGTTTGCTGTAATAAAAACTGGTGGAAAACAGTACAAAACTCATGAAGGTGATGTGCTTCATATTGAAAAACTTAACAAGAAAAAAGGCCAGAAAATAACATTTAATGAAGTTCTTCTCATCGAGGATGACGGGAAAGCTGTCATAGGAACCCCTCTGGTTAAAGAGGCTTCTGTAAGAGCAGTGGTCCTTGATAATATTAAGGATAAGAAGATTGTTATTTTTAAGAAAAAAAGAAGGAAGCGATACAAGAAAAAGGCCGGCCACAGACAGCTGTTGACAAAGATAAAAGTTGAAGAAATAGTCTATGGAAAGAGCGCCTCTAAGAAAGAGGCCCAAAAGCCAAAGCAGGAAAAAAAGTCTGAATCAGAACCCAAGAAGAAGCCAGAGAAGAAGCCAGCGCCAAAAAAGACCGCTGAAAAAAAGAAACCTCAAGATAAGTCAGCCAAGAAAACAAAAAAAGAAACCAAAAAGCCTGAGAAACCAAAAAAGACAGCCGCATCAAAGAAAAAAAGTTCAGACAAAAAGTCCAAGTCTCGTCCAGTTGAAAAGAAAAAGTCTTCATCAGGAAAAAAGGAGTAAATCATGGCACATAAAAAATCAGGAGGATCTGCAAAAAACGGACGTGACAGTCTATCCAAACGGCTTGGTGTGAAAAGATCAGCAGGCCAGTATGTAAAAGCGGGGTCCATCATAGTGCGCCAGCGAGGGACTCCATTTAAACCAGGTATGAATGTGGGAAGAGGGGGAGATGATACCCTTTTTGCTAAAGTATCTGGAAATGTCCGTTTTGAAACGAGATCCAACCGAAAAGTGGTTTCAGTTTTTCCCTCTTAGGAGTTTGTGTCCTCTATAATATGTTTGCAGATCAGGCTAAAGTCACTCTTATAGCCGGTAAAGGTGGGAATGGTTGTGTAAGCTTCCGGAGAGAAAGCCATGTTCCCAAAGGAGGTCCTGATGGGGGAAGAGGGGGAGATGGTGGAAGTATATATTTTATGTCCGATCCCCATGTCAAGTCATTGAGTTATTTTCGTTTGCATCCAGTAATTAAAGCAGAGAGAGGACGCCATGGTCAGGGTTCGAACCGAGGGGGAAAAAAAGGCGAAGACTTGTACTTAAAAGTTCCTATGGGGACTATCATAAAAAGAGAAGAGAAAATTTTGGTTGATTTTGTTAAGCCAGGACAAGAATACCTTGCAGCTAAAGGAGGAAAAGGAGGAAGGGGCAATGCTTCCTTTGTTTCATCAACCAACCAAGCTCCCAGAAAATGTGAAGAAGGTAAAAAGGGAGAGGAAGTTGAGTTCACTCTGGAGCTGAAACTCATCGCAGATGTGGGACTGGTTGGTTTTCCCAATGTAGGGAAATCAACATTAATATCTAAGATTTCTGCAGCCAAGCCGGTTATTGCCAATTATCCTTTTACCACAGTGGTTCCAAATTTAGGGGTCGTGGATATTGATGAGTTTAACAGCTTTGTGGTGGCAGATATTCCTGGGTTGATTAAAGGAGCTCACGAGGGACATGGACTGGGAACAAGGTTTTTAAAGCATATTGAAAGAACAAAACTTATTGTTCACATCATTGATGTTTCTTTTTACAGTCAAAGGCATCCCGTAGATGATTTTTTTACGGTTAGGAACGAATTAAAGGAATTCAACAAAAGATTGTTAAAGCGTTCCCAGATTATTGTTGCCAATAAAATTGACCTCTTAGGTGAAGACAAACAAAGATTGAATGCGATTAAGGATTTCGCTGCTCAGAAAAAAATTCCCTTTTCCGCCATTTCAGCATTAAAAGGAAAAGGACTTAAAGAGTTGATTTTTTCAATTGCTTCCTATTTAAAAGATACTAGAGAATCTAATGGATAAAAAGAGAATCGGAATACTGGGGGGAACTTTTAATCCTATTCATAAGGGACACCTAAAAGCAGTTGAGACAGTAAATAAGGAGTTTTTCCTGGATAAAATCTTGTTTATCCCATCTTATATCCCTCCTCATAAAAAAAGCAGCCATATAGCGCCTCCCCGAGATAGATTCAATATGGTGAAATTGGCTTTAGAGGAATATCCGAATTTTATTCCTTCTCGTATTGAGATAGATGCTGAAGAAAAGTCATACTCCATCATCACCTTAAACAAGATAAAGAAATCGAACCCAGAGGCTCGGATATTTTTTATTCTAGGGATAGATACTTTTTTGGAAATTGACACCTGGAAGGATACCAAGGATTTACTTGATAATTATTCTTTTATTGTGATCAGCCGGCCTGGATTCAATCTTAAAGAGGCTAAAAATATATTAGGAGGAGAATACAGAAATAAGATGACTGAAATCAGAACACACATAAAGAAAGAAGACATTAAATATCATGATTTTTTTCTTTTGCATGTGGATTCGCTTGATATATCCTCATCAGATATCAGAAAAAGAATCAAAAAGGGCAAGTCAATTCATGAGATGGTTCCAAGGAATGTTGAAAAATATATAAAGGAGAACAAGCTTTATTCATGACCAAGGGAAAAGAAAACGGGAAAAAGTTGACTAAACGCACTCTGCCCAGGGAAATCAGACTTTCCATAAAAGCAGGAAAAGAAAAAAAGGGGGAGCACATAGTTGTTATCGGACTCAAAGAGATTTCCTCTTTTACAGACTATTTTATTATCATAAGTGGGAATTCAAGCAGACAAAATATAGCTATTTACGAGAACATTGAAAAAGAATTGAAAAAAGAAAATATTTATCCTCTCCACGTAGAAGGAAAGGAAAATGCAGAATGGATATTGATGGATTATGGAAATTTTATTCTTCATATATTTTCTAAAGAGACCAGAGAGTATTATTCCCTGGAAAAGCTTTGGGGGGATGGCCCCAAACTTTTTTATTAAATTTATTGACATTTAACCATAAAGACCTTATTTTTTAGTAAAATTTTTATAAATTGCGGAATGTTTTTTATGAGATTAAAGGTTTTATGGCCTGGGAGGACAAGGAGTCCTGAAATAAAAAATTTACAGTCTTTTTATATAGAGAAGATCAAAAGGATGTCAAAATTCAGGTTGATTGAAACAAAGGAAGCTAGAGGAATAGACGAGAGGAATCAACAAAAAATATTAAAAATTGAATCAGAAGGTCTTGAAAAATATTTAGACAATGACTATATTATCTGTCTGTCAAATAAAGGAAATGAAATGGATTCAGAGGAAATGGCTCAGATGCTGAAGAAAAAAGCGCTAAGTTATCCGTATCCCATATCATTTTTGGTAGGCGGATTTCTCGGACTGGGTCCTAAAATCTTGAACAGAGCTGATTTTATTCTCTCTCTTTCAAAAATGACATTTTCTCATGAGTTGATACGAATCTTTCTTTTAGAACAGATTTACAGGTCTCTATCCATTATAAAAGGAATAAATTATGCAAAATAAAGGGGGGAAGGATTGAATAGAAAAGAAAAAGAAAAGATTAAGAAAAAGCTTCTTAAAGAAAAAGAAGAAATATTAAAAAAATTGAGCGAATTCAGAAATGAGGGAAAGGAGCTTGAGCCTGAAATAGCTCAAGATCCAGGGGACAGGGCTGAAAGCACTTATGAAAAGGAATTTTTATTCGAACTTTCTGATACAGAAAGAAAACGATTGAAACAGATAGACAAGGCATTGAAAAAGGTCGAAGATGACGATTTTGGAAAATGCGAGGGTTGTCATAAGGAAATATCCGCTAAAAGATTAGATGCCATTCCTTGGACCCCTTTTTGTATTAAATGTCAGGAGAAGCAGGAACGAAAATATCAGTGAGTCCTGCAGAGAATAAGCTTTCTCAGTCTTTTTTTAAAGTTTTAGAACTTATGTTCTTTCCCTCTTTTTGCAAACTATGCGGTAGACTGCTTGATAATAAGGGGGAAAATGTAGTCTGCAGCTCCTGCATTAAGGAAATAAAAACCCGGAGGTCCTCCTATTGTTTGTGCTGCGGGAGATTTTTCGATACCTATGGGGATCCTCATCTCTGCTACAAATGCCTTAAAAAAAAGCCTGAATTTTCACTGCATCGGTCGTGCAGTTTATACAGAGGAAAATTAAAAGACATTATTCTTCTTTTCAAATATCATAAATTTAAGATACTCGGAGAAGAACTAGCCGCTTATATGAATAGCAGCCTGGCAGAGGAGGAAGCTCTGTGGTGGGACTTAGATGCCGTGGTGCCGGTTCCTTTACATAAAAAAAGAAAAAGAGAAAGGGGCTTCAATCAATCCTATGAGTTAGCCAAGTATATTGCCCCCCTAAGAGATATAGAGCTGTTAGATAAAGTGCTGATAAAAAAAATCAATGTGCCCCCTCAAACATCTCTTCCTGCAGAGCAGAGAAAGATAAATAATAAAGGAGCTTATGAAGTTGTTGATCCACACAAAATAAGGAAGAAAGTACTTCTCCTTGTGGATGATGTTTATACCACCGGATCTACAATTAACGAATGCAGCTCGGTTTTAATGAAGTCAGGAGCCAAAGAGGTCCGTGCAATAACTCTGGCTCAAGCTCACTAAA
>JAWLEN010000019.1:1440-22665 GCA_041686095.1 Candidatus Aminicenantota bacterium | reverse complement strand
AAACTTTTTTCTTTTCAGGCTTTAAAATTTTTACACTCTTCGGCTTCAGTTCAGGTTTTTTCGGCATGTGTATTCTTAGAACACCATTATCGTGTTCGGCTTTGATTTTTTCCTGATCGATATAATGAGGAAGTGAAAAAGATCTATAAAAAGAGCCATAAGAACGTTCTATCCTGTGATAATTTTCTTCTTTAGTCTCTTCTTCTAATTTTCTCTCCCCGTGAAGAGTAAGATTGTTGTCTTCGATTTTTATTTCTATGTCATCTTCATCGATTCCAGGAATTTCAGCATTGAGGACTAATTCGTTTTCAGTTTCATAAATATCTACGGATGGAGCCCAGGAACTGCTCACAATATCTCTTTCTTCGCCTTTGAACGTGTCATCAAAAAGCCTGTTCATTTTATCTCTTAGAGTTACCATATCTCTAAAAGGATCCCAACGTATTAAAGCCATTTTTTTTACCTCCTCTTTAAAATTTGAGTTCATCAATAATATAATATATGAGTATACATTTGTCAAGTATTATAAAAAAAATTTTTAAAATGGGCCAAAAAGATGAAGGATTACTCTGAACCTTCTATTAAGAGAGTGGTCTCTCCTTTTAAGGTCATAGAGTCTATTTTCTCAAGAATTTCATTACTTGTGCCCCTGATGAATTGTTCATACACCTTTGTCATTTCACGAGCTATCACAATTTTTCTAGGTCCAAAGACCTCATTGATAAGTGTTAGGAAATTTGGGATTTTCCTGGTGGGCAGATAAAACACCAAAGTTGAGGTTTCGTCTTTGAGTGAAGTCAGCAGTTTCTGAGTGGCTGTCTTTTTTACAGGTGGGAATCCCAAAAAAAGGAAGCGATGGGTGGGAAGTCCAGAAACAGGAAGAGCTGTTGTCACTGCAGAGGGCCCGGGGATAGGAACAATTTTTATTCTGTTTTTAAGGGCTTCTCTTATTAAAGGGAATCCAGGATCAGAAAGTCCCGGAGTTCCAGCATCAGAAACAAGAGCCACATTTTTTCCTTCTTTTAATAAACCAATGATCAGAGGGATTTTTTGTTTTTCTTTGGGATGAAAGTAACTAATAAGTCTTTTCTTGATATGATAATGATTCAGCAGTTTGATTGTTTCTCTTGTATCTTCACATGCTATAGCATGGACACTTTTAAGAACCTTTAAGGCTCTAAATGTCAGATCTTCCAGATTACCTATAGGTGTGGCGACTACATAAAGGATTCCTTTATTATTTTGTGATGGACACATGATGAGTTGAGTTCATTTACCCCAATCATAGGGAAAGAGAAAATCATGACCTATGGTGCGCTCAGAAATTTTAGGGATGGTAGGAAGTTTTCTTTTAAACTCAGAATTTTTAATCATTTCTGTTATGCGGTCTATTGTTTTTTCAGAAAAACCCATGGATTTGATTTCTTTCTTTTGTTTTCTAAGGTCCACCATTTGATACAATATTTTATCCATTTTATCATAATCAATTCCAATTTCTTTTTCATCTGTTTGTCCTGGCCAAAATCCTGCAGAAGGAGCTTTTGCCAGTATTTCTTCAGGAACCCCCAGGTGTTTTCCCAGCTCTCTCACTTGAGTTTTATAAAGGTCACCTAAGGGATTGATTCCACTGGCCATATCTCCGTAAATAGTGCCGTAACCCAGGAGAAGTTCAGTTTTGTTGCTGGTTCCAATAACCATTGCTTTTTTTCTTGAGGAAAAGTCAAATAAAATGGACATCCTTTCACGGGCCATTTTGTTGCCTTTTATAATTTTATCTTGCGTTGGATATTTTGAGAAATAAGTATCAATCATAGGTTTAATGTTGATTTTCTCTGAGTTTATTCCAAGTATTTCAACCACCTTTTCTGCATGGCTAACATCTTTTTTAAAACTTTCCCCATATGGCATGATGATGGCTGTTACGTTTTTAGCTCCTATGGCTTTTGAACTAAGGAAAGCAGACACAGAGGAATCCAAACCCCCTGAAAGCCCTAACACAGCTTTTTCAAAATGAAATTTGCTGAGTTCATCTCTAATGAACTTTGTGAGCAGTTTCTCTACAAAAACAGGATTAATATTCATTTTCAACAAAAACCTTGTTTAAACTTCTTAATATTACTTCTGGTTTGTTATCTCTTTTGTAAAAGAGTTTTTTACGTGATTTACTGAGCTCTTCGAGGTCAATTTCTTTAATGAGAAAATCTTCATCCACATAAGAGGCTTTGGAAATTTGTTTTCCTTCAGGATTGTATATGAATGATCCTCCGGCAAAAGATTTGCCATCTTCAAATCCAACTCTGTTGCAGTATATTAGGAATGCAGTTGAAAAGCGTGAAATGGTCTCTCCCATCAATTCCCACATATGAGACGAGGAATAAGTCTGACCTTGACTCATTCCTCGTCCAGGAGCGGCACTCAGGACAATAATGATATCCGCTCCCTGAGAGAAAAGCACATAATCAGCTCCATAATTCAAAAAATCATAGCAAATCAAGAGCCCTGTCTTTCCAAAAGGGGTTTGAAATGCTGAAAAGCTTTTTCCCTGTGAAAAGAATTTAGCTTCCTCAAACATTCCATAGGTAGGCAGAAATACTTTCCTGTGGAAATGCAGAATTTCTCCTTTTGAAAAATAGGCTGCAGTGTTGAAAAAATTTCCTCTTTCTTTTTCCTCTACAAATCCAAGAACAATAGAAATATCTTTGCTTATAAGCTTCAGCTTGGCAAAAAGCTCAGATTTATTGGGATTTATAGCGGTTTCTGGCACCAGATCCTTTAGTGTGTATCCTGTGAGGCTTAATTCAGGGAAAATAATAAGGTCTGCCTGACTGCTTTTTGCTTTTTCTATGAGTTCTAAGTGACGGATAAAATTCTTTTTTACATCTTGAAGGATTGGTGCAATCTGAGCTAAGGCAACTTTCATATGAAGAAATTTAACACATATTATAAGTGTTTTCAATTCATGAGTTTATTTTACAAGCCGGATATAGTAAAATTTTGCGGGATTGCTTTATTTCTCGTTTTTATTATATAAATAAATGGAAAGAAAACAACAAAATGGGTATGGCTGTTTTTTTTGTATGGTTCAAGTGAGCTTCTAAATGGAACATATAGGATATTATTTAAAACAAATATATTTTAAAGATAAAGATGGACAGCTGAATTTCCGTAGAGGTAACATCCAAAAATACCTCTTTTTTAAGGATGGAAAGCTTGTTTATGCAAAGACGAATCAGTCAAATGAATTATTGGGCGAAGTCTTATTTAGGTTAGAGAAGCTGTCAAAGGAAAATTATTCTAAAATAAATAAATACATCGAGCCTAAAAAGTCAATCGGCGAAATCCTTGTTTCTAATGATCTGATATCAAAACAAGACCTGATGGAAGGTTTAAAATCTCAGATGAGAGAGATCACTCTCAATCTATTTCCTCTATTTGACGGGAATTTTGACTTCGAGAAAAAGGATAAATACAGTGTGGAAGAATTCGAGGTGGAAATAGATGTTCCCAATTTGATTGAAGATGGAATAAGACGGATGAAATATGACGAGAAGTTGAGTGATTTAATGGAACACAAGGTTTTTAAACAAAAATCAAAAAAGTTTATACTCCAATTGACTGAAGAGGAAATGGATGTTCTTAATGCTGTGGATGGGACCCACACAAGTGACTCGATTCTTAAATCTTCAAAGTTTCATCCATCTTCTTTTTGGAAAAGTATGTACCTCCTTTATTGTTTAGGAATCATTGATACAGCAGATGAATCAGAGGCAGAAGCACCTGAAGTGGAAAAAGAAGAGATAGATCAGGAAGATAGGATTAAGGATATACTGAACCTCTATGCAAAAATAGAATCAATGGATTATTATCATGTTTTAGGTGTTTCAGAAGATTCCTCAACAACAGAGATAAAAAGAGCCTATTTTAGGGCAGCTAGGAAGTACCATCCGGATCTTTTCGATAGAGATTTACCAAGAGAGATCAGAGAAAAAATCGATGATGTGTTTGATAAAGTTACCAAGTGTTATCACACTTTAGTAGATCCTGATAAGCGAAAAAAATATGATGAAGAAGGAGCGGAAACTGAGGAGAAAGAAGAGAAACCTTCTGAAAAAGCAGAGGTGAGATTCCGACAGGGGAAAAAGCTTTATGACCAGGGACAGTACAGAAAAGCAATCGCCTATCTGCAAACTGCTGTGAGATTGAATAAAAACAAAGCTGATTATTACATTATCCTGGCTATGACTCAAAGCAAAATCGATGCCTACTTAAGAGAAGCCGAATTAAATTTTAAAAAGGCTATTAGTTTGGAGCCTTGGAATCCAGAGGGATATGTGGGATTGGGAATGCTTTATAAGAAGGCTTCTTTAAAGGTAAAAGCAGCCAATCAGTTTAAAAAGGCTTTGGAAGTGGATCCTGATCACAGGGGTGCTCAGAAAGCTCTAGTTGAGATAGAAGGAAAAACAGACAAAAAAAGTCTTCGGGATATATTGAATCTCCTGAAAAAAAAGCTTTAAAGGGATTTATTGAAACTTATTCAATGCCTAATTTTTTCTTGATTTCCTCTATGAGAGCCTTAAATTTATCTAATTCTTCTTCCTGTTCATTCTGAAGCTGGTCAATGGCTTCTTGAAGAGCGGTGATTTCTTTTCTCATTTTTTCGAGTTCTTTCTTTTCTTTGTTGCTCAGATCTTCTTCTGTCTTTTCTCCAAATTTTTCATTAAACGTATTGGTTAATTCTTCAAGTTCTTCAGCTTTGACAGCCAATTGCTTTACTTTCTCGTTATAGTTGGATTTAGTGCTGAAATAAAGACTTTCTGCCAGTTTCATAGCTTCTTTTGAATGGGCTTTTGAGAGCTGGCTAGCGTACAGCAGAAATTCGATTGCTTCATCGACTTTATCAGGATCGTTTTTTGCTTTTGCGGCCAGTATAATACCGATGTTATAAGCGGCTTCGCCGCTTTTTTGTTTTGAAAAAGCTTGTTTAAAATATTTCAGAGCTTCGTCTTTATTTCCACTTCTATTAAGTGCTCTGGCATAAAACAAAGTGGTGTTAAAATTGTTTAACACGTCGTTTGCTGCCTTAAAAGCTTTGGCTGCCTCTGAATATTGTTTTTTTTCATAAAGTGTTTTCCCGAGATTAGCCAGTTCAGTTATGATCTGTTTGTTTTTTAATATATCATAAGAGGCAATATATTTATCTATGGCTCCTTTATAGTTTCCTGCTTTTTCCATGGCTTGAGCTTGAGTGAAATAACCAGCTCCTATCATTTTATTCCAAGCCTCAGCACTCTTTGAATCCTGAGAACTGCCTTTAGCGGATTCTGCAGTCTGAATGAGTTGGGAACCGTAGGACACAGCTTTGTCAAGGTTTTGACCTTGGTTGGTATAAACTGAAGCCAGATTGATCAGAACCTGACATTTGGTGCTGGCATCCAGGTTGCCGAGTTCAAGAGCTCTTTCTCCATATTTAATAGTTTCTGATGGAGTTTTTCCTTGGTACGGTAAAAGGCAGAGAGAGGCATTGGCAAAATTTTCGTTTTCTATGCCTTTTCCTCCATATTTGGAAAGCCAATCTTTAAGAAGCGAGGCTCTTTGATTGACATCTGATGTTGTCATGGCCTTTATGTACGCTTCTTTCGCAGCTGAGTCTTGAGCAGGAAGCAAGCTGCAGAAAAATAAAACTAAGATTATGGAAGCAACCGCTGTCTTTTTCATTTTTATTCACTCCTTGAGATTTTTAGCATCTTATCCATTGTCTAAGTAAATGTCAAATTTTATTCTTTCCTAAAAATCTCTTCGTTTCTGAAAAATATAATAGCAGATATTATGATATATTAAAAGAGCGATTATCTTCATACGGAAACTGTAAATAGAGATAGAATATGGGATGAGGCATCCACTATTCTATCGCTATTTGGATTAACATATATTTTCATGGAAATAGAGATGTCTCATCCTGGTTTAGACTTTTTCAAAACGATGATATAGAATGATTTTGTGGAAAGAGAAAAAAGACTTTTTCAGGACCTTTTTAAAGAATCAGTGGGAAGTGATGTTGAGGAATCCGTGTCTTTGAAACTTCATTCAAATTTTAAAATAGGGGGAAAGTCAGATTATTTTTTTTCAGCTTCTTCTCTTAAAGAGCTTTCCGATGCAGTGGATTTGGCAAAAAAAGAATCGGTTCCTTATCAAATCATCGGAGGGGGATTTAATGTATTATTTGACGATGATGGTTTTAGAGGTATGATCATTAAAAACAATGCCGAAGGCATCAAAAAGCTTAGCCATACAGAAATAGAAGTCTTATCTGGAACTGATTTGGATGATTTGATTGAGTTCTGCATGGAGAAAGGACTTGGGGGATTGGAGTTTTTAGCAGGAATACCAGGGACTGTAGGAGGTGCTGTGTGTGGAAATGCAGGAGCTTTTGGGCATAGCATTGGTGATGTAATCAAAGAAGCTCTTGTTCTAAAGCAAAACGGAGAAATCTCTGAATTAAAAAAGAATCAAATGAACTTTAAATATAGAAAAAGCATCCTCAAAGAGAAACCCTATATTTTACTTAAGATCGTCCTTAAATTGATTCGCAAAAACCCAGAGTCAATAAAGAAAGACATCAAAGCCAATATAAAAAAAAGAGAGACCAAACACCCTCCTTGGGGGACAGCCTGTGCTGGAAGTTATTTTAAAAATCCAGTATCTGATAAAGGAGAAAAAGTGGCCGCAGGATATCTTTTGGATAGAGTGGGAGCAAGAAGTCTGAAAAAAGGGGATGCAGCGGTTTATAAAGGGCATGCCAATTTTCTCATTAATACTGGGAAAGCAAGTTCAAAAGACATTAGGGAACTTGCCTCTGAACTCAAACAGAGAGTAAAAAAAAGATTTGGAATTACGCTGGAAGAAGAAGTGGTTTTTATTCCAGCAGAGCCTTAATTTCTGTTATTTTTTTTTGGGGTAGTCGGTTTTCTTTCTTGGCTATTTCTAAAGCTTGCTGAGCGAGGTCCTGGTATATCCTGAGAAAAGAAGGATGATTTTTCAGGCAGTTGAGGTGTGATTTTAAAGTTTTGATATCCCCTCTGGAAATAGGACCGGTTAAGGATCCCGGAATGCCGTTTTTGCTTATATTATTGAGAGTTCCCTTAACCAGAGGAAGAAGCATCCTATTTTGAATTTCTTTTTTGACTCCGGCTTTTCCTAAAAGATTTTCGGCAAGTTCCAAAAGGACCACCAAATAATTGGAAGCCATGGTGCAGGCTGTGTGATAGAGTGGCTTGTCTTTTGGATCTATAGAAAAGCCGGTCCCACCTAATTTTTTTATGATTTTATTGGCCAGTTGTTGAGCCTTTTTATCCCCTTCCACACTGAAATAAATGTCTTTAAAAAGCATGGGATTTCGGCTTTTTACTGAAAAGCTCTGTATGGGGTGAATACAGGCGGTCACAGCTCCTGATTTTTTGAGCGGCTTAAGAATTTCACTGGATAATATCCCACTGCAGTGAAAAATGAATTTTTGATTAAGGTCTATTGGCCTGAGTTCGTTCACGACATATTTTATACGGTCGTCCGGGACAGTGATCGCCACTATATCTGCTTTTATGGTTGCTTCTTTATTATCCGTTCCTGGAATGCCTTTTCCAATAATCTGTGCGCTTTTTTTGGCAGCTGAAAGAGAACGGCATGAGAGTGCAGTGATGGTATAGCCTTTTTTAAGTAAAGCATGGCCAAGAGTGGTTCCAAGTCTTCCTGCACCGATAACAGCTACTTTGTTCATTTTTTTCTTTCAAAAAGATTTGACCATAATTTTACTTCTAAGGGAGAGGGAGGCTCCACATTCTTCTCCAATTCCATGATTTTTTTATACTTTTTCAATGCTTTTTTTAACTGCTTATTGAATTCTTGGCAGTTTAAGCTTTTAGCTCCTTTTGATTTGGCATAGAATTTGATTTCTCTATCCGAGCTCACTACAAAAAACCGTCTTAGATCAGTTTCCTTTGATATCATTTTTTTAATGACTGTATCCGCATTCTGTCCAAAGTCCGGGTAGTAAACAAAAAAAGGAATTCCCTTAAAATCTTCTTCGGTTAGATTAGGATCAGGCGGTCCGTCAAAAACAACCATAACCCGGGTGTTTTTGACTTTTTGAAAAATGATGAGCCTTGAAATCAGTTCATATCGGCTCTCATTTGACCTTATTTTAAGGGTAGGGAGGTATCCTATAAGGTTATTCCCGTCTATTAAATAGGGCATGGATGAGCAGCTTATTTTTTCTTTTTATGTCAGATCGTAGCTTTCGCCTGGTTTGAGGATGATGACTTCAGCTTTGTCTCCCACCAATTTTTTAAATTCTTCCGGGTCAGCTTTGACCAGAGGAAAGGTATCATAGTGTATAGGGATGACTTTCTTTGTCTGAGTGAATTCAACAGCTTTAGATGCAGAATGAACGCCCATGGTATACCTGTCTCCTATGGGCAGAAAACTTAGATCTGGATGAAAGAAGTCAGCAATCAATTTCATGTCATAAGTTAAAGCAGTATCTCCGGCGTGATAAAGGGTTTTGTTGTCCATTTCCACCACCACACCTGCTGGATCTCCTTTGTCACAAGAATGAAGCGCATTGACCATATTGATTTTGACTCCATCCACCTCTACGGTGCCGCCTATGTTCATGCCTTCTGAAGTGATACCTTCTGAGTCTGCCATCACAGCAATTTCATGTATCGCGACCAAGGTAGCTCCTGTTTTTTTACAGATAGGAAAGGCATCGCCCAGGTGGTCAGAATGGTCATGAGTGACAACAACCATATCAGCTTCTGAGACTTCCTCTGGTGAAATGGAAGCTGCAGGATTTTCTGATAAGAAAGGGTCAATATAGATTGTTTTTGTTCCCTTTATTTTAACTGCCGAATGTCCCAACCATGTGATTTGCATTTAATTCCTCCTCTATACAAGATAACTATATTTTTTTAATTATTATAAAGGACATGACTTCAAAGACCAAATCCCAAGCTTAAAAAAGCTGTCAAAGATGAATTTTTATCCTGGAGGCCAAGTCATCATTCGCCCGCCGAGAAGATGAAAATGAATGTGGGCTACTTCCTGACCTGAATCTTTTCCCGTGTTGAGTACAATCCTGTATCCTTTTTTGTCAATTTTCTTTTTTGCTGCGATTGTTTTTGCTGCCAACATCAGCTCGCCAATGATCTCTTTTTTATCTTCTGGAATTTCGTTCAAAGATTTGAAATGCTGTTTAGGAATAACAAGGATATGCACAGGGGCTTTTGGATTTATGTCTTCAAAAGCCAGGATTTTTTCATCTTCGTAAACTTTTTCAGATGGGATTTCATTATTGACTATTTTACAAAAAATACAGTCTTTCATTTCTCCTCCTTTTTGCATCGTTATTCCCTTATCCTATCTATATCAGCGCCAAGAAAGTTGAGTTTCTTTTCTAGATTTTCATAGCCTCTATCCAGATGATGTGCCTCAGTGATGGTAGTTTCTCCGCTGGCTATGAGTCCCGCCAGTAAAAGTGAAGCAGAAGCTCTCAGATCAGTGGCGGTTGTTTCTGCTCCTGAAAGAGGGGTTTTTCCCTTAACTATGGCCTTATCTCCAGATACTTCGATATTGGCTCCCAGTCTAAGAAGTTCATTGATATGGGAAAAGCGTCTGTCAAAGATGGTTTCCGTAATAATGGATGTTCCTTCAGCTTGAGTCATCAAAACTGTAAACTGAGCTTGCATATCAGTGGGGAATCCCGGATAGGGAGAAGTGGTTATATCCTGAGCTTTCAGGTTTTCTTGCTTTGACACTTTAAGGGAATTTGAGTTGAGTTCTTCGATTTCAACGCCGGAATGTCTTATCTTTTCTATAATTGTACGCAGATGATCAGGGCGGACATGAGTGATGATCATTGAATCCCCTGCCAGAGCTCCGGCTATGAGAAAAGTCCCTGATTCTATCCTGTCAGGGATAATATTATGAGAGGTTCCTCCCAGTTCATCGGCTCCTTTGATTCTCATGACCTCTTCTCCAACTCCATCGATTTTAGCTCCCATTTTGATCAACAGTTGACATAGGTCAACGATTTCTGGTTCTTTTGCGCAGTTTTTAAGTATGGTCTCTCCATGAGCTAAACAGGCAGCCATGAGCAGATTTTCAGTGCCTCCCACTGTTTTCCTCTCAAATTCTATTTTTGTTCCTTGGAGGCGTTTGCTTTCAGCTCTGATATAACCATGTTCAAGACTAATAGTGGCTCCCAACTTCTCAAAGCCGTGGATATGAAGGTCTGTGGGTCGGGACCCAATAGCACAGCCCCCGGGGAGAGCGACCACTGCTTTTCCAAATCTTGCGAGAAGGGGCCCTAAAACCAAGATAGAAGCTCGCATTGCGCGCACAAGTTGGTATGATGCTTCATATGAATCGATCTTTTTAACCTGGACTTGAAGAGAATTCTTTTTGATATCATATTCAGCCCCCAGGTCTTTCATTAAGGTTAGAATGGTGAAGACATCGGTAACCTGAGGAACATTTTTTAGATGGATTTTTTCTCTAGTAAGAAGAGAGGCGGTTATGGCGGGAAGAACCGCGTTTTTGGCTCCGCTTATTCTGACTTTTCCTTTTAATCGAAGGTTATGGTCACCGCGGATTTTGATTTTTTCCATTTGACATTATTTTAAAATAATGAAAGGTAAAATACAATAAAAGGAAGCATCTCTAAAACAGAGACAGCTCTATTCTTTTTTTTGAAAAATAGAATTGGCCCCTTTTTTAGAGAGGAAATAAGGTGAAGACAAAAAAGGAGCGGGAAATCTCCCGCTCCTTTTTATCTGGAATAAATCTTTATCTACTTGACCTGTTCTTCAATCCAGTCAGTGGTCACTGTCTTGGGTCTTTCAATAGGAAGACCAAGAGCTCGATCCCATACCAGTGAAGAAAGAACACCTATAGCACGGGATACGCCGAAAAAGACTGTATAGAAGTCATATTCTTTAATGCCGTAGTGAAGAAGCAGGCATCCGGAATGAGCATCCACATTGGGCCACGGGTTTTTGGCTTTTCCGTGTTCTTTAAGAATATCCGGAGTTACTTCATAGATGGCACTCACAACCTGGAAAATTTCGTCGTCTGGAAGATGCTTGAGAGCGAACTCTCTCTGGGCCATGTATCTGGGGTCTGTTTGACGGAGAACAGCGTGGCCGTAACCAGGAATAACTTTTCCTGCTTTAAGTGTGTCCCAAAGATATTTTGTCAGCTGTTCTTTGTTAGGAACTCCTCCCAGATCATCCATAACTTCCATGATCCAGCGGAGAACTTCTTGATTAGCCAAGCCGTGGAGAGGACCAGCTAATCCGTCCATTCCTGCAGAAAGAGAATAATAGGCATCGGATAAGGCTGAACCGACCAGGTGTGTGGTATGAGCAGAGACATTGCCTCCCTCATGGTCGCTGTGAATGACCAGATAGAGACGCATCAATTCTTTGAATTTATCATCATCAGATCCGACCATATGGGCCAGGTTGCCGCCCCAGTCTAGATCGGGATCAGCAGGGATGTGTTCATTATTTTTGTATGATCTTCTGTAGATATAAGCAGCGATTCTGGGGAGCTTTGCCAGAAGATTCATGACGTCTTCATACATAGGATCCCAGTATTCCATTTTGCTGATTCCCTTTCTGTATTTCTCAGCGAATACAGAGTCTTTCTGGAGGGCTAGTATAGCCTGTGCAAATTGGGTCATAGGATGAGTATCTGTGGGAACTGAATCCATGATTTTGATGAGATAATCAGGGAGTTCACCGCGTTTTTTCCATTCTTCAGTCAGTTCTTTGACATCCTCTTCAGTTGGAAGATCACCTGTGAGGAGAAGATAAAAAATGCCTTCGGGAAGGGGTTCTTCTCCGCCTGGAGCCTTAGGAAGCTTCTCTCTTAATTCAGGGATATTATATCCCCGGAAGCGGATTCCTTCATACGGATCAAGAGCTGAAGTTTCAGTAACAATGCATTTGACACCGCGCATGCCTCCATAGGCTTGGCGGACTGTCACATCAGAGATTTTTTTATCACCATGCTCTTTGATCAGATTTTTTACCCTTTCCTGCATAGGACCGATTTTGGATTTGAGTGTGTCTTTTAACGCCATTTAAAGACCTCCTTTTTTTTTGTGGTATTATTTTTTTATGATTCTTTAACCTGTTTTGGTGAAATATGAATATATCACTGTGGTATTGTCCTGTCAATTTTTTTGATTGTATGGATTGGTTTTTTTGGTCTCCTGTGGAACATTAAGTTCTTTTTAACTAAAAGGTATTGCAAGAATGGCTGTTTCTCATTATAATGATGTGACTCATGCGGGGTCGTAGTTCAGCTTGGTTAGAACGCTGGCCTGTCACGCCAGAGGTCGCGAGTTCGAGTCTCGTCGACCCCGCCAGATCATTTTGAAGTGAATTTTCCATTCCCGGCCCTGAAACAGGAGCTGCCACATAATATCCCACTTCCACACCACCTCTGGGAATGGCAAGCACAATGGGATCTTTGATATCCATTTTTTTTAATACACCTGCCAGTTTCAGGCCGGCTTCTTTTCTATCCGTAAACATTGAAACCTCCTTTTTATAGACCGGAGTTTCCCCAGGGTTCCTTGATTGGTTGTGGAATGACTTCAGCCCTATATTCTACCTGATTCAGAAAAGATATTGTCTCTTTCTTCATTTTATTGACTTATGGATTCGGGTCACTTATTCTTTTTAAGTGCATTTTTTGGATTTAAAAATCTCAAAAAGGAGGGCAGATGATTCCACTTTTTAAGAAGTATATAGGGGGCCCCATTGGAAATGGAAAGCAGTGGTTTTCATGGATTCATATGAAGGACCTTTGTGAGGCCTTTATTTTTCTGATCAATCACCCTGGATTATCCGGTCCGGTCAATGTGTGTTCTCCCCATCCAGTAAGAAATAAAGATTTAGCCAAATCTTTGGGTAAAGTCCTTAAAAAGCCCTCGTTTGTGCCGGCTCCTGGCTTTTTAGTTAAATTGGTGCTGGGAGAATTTGGCACAGTGGTCCTTAAAGGACAGAGAGTGATTCCGCAAAAGCTTCTGGGTCATGATTTTAAATTCCAATATCCGGATATTGATAAAGCCCTCAAAAATATTATGTCAGAGACTCGAACTTTGGAGGAATGACAATTTTTATGGGAAATTTGAATTTTATTGTTGAGGGTTAAGAACAATGGGGAAGATAGTGAAGAGAAGTCGGTTTCTATTTTTATTATCCTTTATACTGATTTTTTCTGGTTTGAACTGCCAGAAAACCTCATTCGAGTCTGATGTTTTGGTTGATCTCCCCGTTGACAGCATGAAAAATATCATTTCAAAGTCAGATGTGCGGTTTGTTAAGGATATTTCTAAGGATGGAAATGGATGTATCCGCATAGATGTGGATGAAGCAAAGTATGTCAGGCTTTATGAGCTAGACAATATTGACATTGAATACGCCCGGTTGAAATATAAAGCTGAAGTAAAAACTGAAAATTTTGCAGGTAACACCTTCCTTGAGATATGGTGTTTTTTTGAAGGGAAAGGCAGGTTTTTTTCCAGAGGTTTGAATAACACTCTATCTGGAACCAATGATTGGACCACCCTTGAAACCGTTTTCTTGTTAAAAAAGGGAGAGAATCCGGATAAAGTTGAATTGGATTTAGTGATAAACGGAACCGGCGGCATCATTTGGGTGGATGCCATCAGGATTGAAAAAGCTAAACTATAGAGTCATTTTTTTACAGCACGAATCCAGTTGGCGATATCTTGGATTACTCTTTCATCCACATGACCTGGATTTTGGTATTCTGATGGAGAGCTGGGACCTTTTCCGGGAATAAAAAGGTGATTGAGCGAAGGGTAGAGTTTAAAGGTCACATTTTCTTTTGATGACAAGGAATTTTTCCAGTTTTCAAAATCTTTTTCCGTCACCTGATAATCCCGACCGCCCTGGAGAATGAGCAGAGGGCGGTTTATGCTCTGAGACGCTTTAGCTGGATCATACCCCTTGAGGTTGAGCCAGTATTCAGGGTTGGCTCCCAACAAATTTTCATTATTCTGCTTGATGTCAGTCTGCTTCAAGTCCTTGATTTTTTGAACTTCTGCGTTTACTGTCTCCAGTTTTTCCTTTTCCTCTGCAGACAGTTTCCCGTCCAGCATGAATATGTATTTGACTTGTTCAATAGACAAGTCTTCTAAGGGTCGGGTGGCTCCGGCCATGATAATGAAGCCGGCTGTGTCAGAATCAAGAGGAGCTATTCTGGGTATAAGAGTACCGCCCAGGCTGTGGCCCAGGATAAATATTTTTTCGGGATTTATATTCTCTGTACGGCGGAGGAATTCGGCGGCAAGGACCGCATCTTCTATGGTTTCCTCAAAAACAGTTAAAGAAAGGTCCTTTTGAGCGGATATTTTTTTCCCATGGACTTTGGTCCGTTTGTCATATCGAAGCACGGCTGTATTTTTAGAAGCCAATCCCCATGCCAGATCTTTAAAAGGCTTGTTGGCTCCTACGGATTCGTCTCTGTCGTTGGGACCTGAACCGTGGACCAATACCACGGCAGGGAAGGGACCTTCCCCTTTCGGGATGGATAAGACCCCGGGCAGTTTCCATCCCTCTGTTCCAAATTCAACCTCTTTTTCAGTGAAGGAGTCTTGGTCCACATAATCCGGGGGTTTATAAGGAGAAGGCGGTTGGGTGAAAAACTGTCCGGCAATCTGTTTTTTCTTATTAAACACCACTTTGACATCCAGGGTCCATTTTTCAAACTCACAGGTGATATACACCACGTCATATTTTGGTAAAGATTCAGTACGGACTCCTGTTTGCTTTTTGAGTTCTCCTACCTGGCTGATAATCGTTTCCCAAACTTGTTTCATTTTTTCTGGAGGAGCCGCTTTGGTCATGGTTTCATCAAAGTTTTTAACAGCCGCTTCATAATCACCATTTTTTAGTGCCTTGACAAAATTTTTTGCCATGGTGATGAGTTTGTCCATGGGTAAGGGAGGTTTTTGTTGGCTCATTATGCTTAATGAAGTCAGGATTAATAGAATGGAAATACCTGTTATTATTTTCATTTTTTTCACCTTTTTATTGTCAAAAATTTACTGCCTTTATTAAATTACATGCTGAGCATAAATTTTATTCAAAAAAGACTTTTTGGAATTTAAAATGTTCATCTTTGTTTTATACCATTTTAGCCTGACCTATTCATAAAAAAATGGCAATGACTTCATTATTATTTTATTTTCTGCGATATATAAGATTTTTTCAAGAATAATGACTTGACCGTTTTTCTTGTTTGAGTTTTTTATTTTAATCGCCATTTTTTTACCATGGAGGCGAGCCGATATCACTTCATCTGCTTCGTTACGAGGCATTCGAAGTGAAGGACCACGACTTCATGCCTCGTGCCTTGCATCTGCAGTAATCTCGACTCGTGAATAATTCAGGTAGTTGGTAAAATCATGAAAAAAAGATAGATAGATGAGATTCGATTGACCTTGATTCGATGATATGAGAATATAATGGAGTGTTTTATTAAGTGATTTATTTCATGAGATGAATTAAGGAGGCCCACATGAGTACTGTTTATCATGAATCCGGATTGTCCAAAGAAGCCAAAGCCACCCACAGGGCTTTAACCAGCTTGATAGAAGAATTAGAGGCGGTTGATTGGTATAATCAAAGAGCCGATGTTGCTCAGGATGAGGAGCTTAAAAAAATTCTCATACACAACAGGAATGAAGAAATGGAGCACGCAGCCATGCTTTTAGAGTGGCTCCGAAGAAGACATCCGGAGTTAGATGAGGAGTTAGGAACCTATCTTTTTAAAACCGCTCCCATAACTGAAATTGAGGAAGAAGATTAAATATAAGTTTAATAATTTAATCCTGTTTTTTTAGTTTTTCCCCGCAGTTAGGGCAAACCTGCCAGCTTTCTTCCACTGGTTTACCGCACTTGGGGCAGAGGGGTTGAAGCCTTGTCCCGCAGTGGGGGCAGTAAACAAAGTGATCAGCCACAGGCTCTCCGCATCGAGGACAGGGTTGAGGCGCTTTGATCTCTCTCTTATCTTCTTTTCCGGGGGTTGTATCCGAGCGAACAATCAAGTAGATCAGTAAACCGATTAAATTCCCGATAAAAACCAGCAGGGCCCATAAAATTCCATTCATATTTCTCCGCTCTGCGTCTCTGTAAACCCAGACTATGACAAAAATCCATATGATCAGCATTACCAGAGAAGCGATGGAGACAGGAGAAACATGAAAAAATCCAAAGGGACCGAATTCAATACCGTTTAAGTTTGGTATATTGATTGATCTAAAAGTGTGTAGAAATACTCCAAAAGGCATTAAAATGAAAGGGAATATACGAACCACTAATAAAATCAACAAAACAGCTAAAAGTATTAACCCTATTGTTTTTCCTGTTGAACTTGCCATGACAAATCTCCTTTTAAGTCATTTATATCATTAAAACATTACTGCCTATTTTTTGTTTTGCCTTAAATTTCTTGATGACAACCGGATTTAAAAAAAAAGATCTTCTCACTCTTTCTTTTCTTAAAGAGTCTTTATGCAGATTAGAAGTGATGGTGAATATCCAGGACTTGATTTTCTTCATGTTGAGTGTTTTGGGAAAATTTTTAGCCACTCTGAGCCAAGTATCTTGGAACAGGTCTTCAGCTTCTCCTCTGTCTTTAGTCAGATAAAAAGCAAAGTGATAAACATCAGATTTGTGCTGGCCGTACAACTGATCAAACATTTTTTGGCTGCCTGTTTTTTCTTTGGAGTCATTCTCATCAGGTTTCAAAACATTCTCCATCCGCATACATTATCATTACTAAAGACGCATGAGAATTGAAATAGTTCCGCGCCTTGCATCTTAAGCAAGCTCGACTCGTGAATCGCCAGGATCAAATTTATTCCCCAGAAGGCTAAAAGGGAACCGCCTCTATTTTCTTTATGGGCAGACTTCAGGGAGACAGAAACGTGTTTGGATCTTCCAGGAGCATTTATTGCATTTTATGTCAGTTATAAGCTGGGTGCACTTGATTCCTTTCTGTGAGGAATTTTTTGTCCTTATGTCTCCTTGGCATTCTGGGCATCTGTGAGGAAGAACCATGAAAACTCTGATGTGTTTTTGAGGATCATTTGGGCAGGGCCAGGTAAGTTTTCTTATTTTTAAGTGAATGTTTCCCAGATGATTGACTTCCTTAATCAGGCCCTTGAAAAAAGACAGAGTCTTTTTTTTCTTTTGAGCCGCGATTCTTTTTCCTGTCCGGGTCCTCATGTTTTGAGGAAGAACAGAGGCATAAGTCAGTTCCCGGCCTGAAGACTGGATGAGACTGTTTAAAAGAGTGGTGCCTCTGAGGGCTGACTTTATGAAAAAATGAGCCACACCCATATGTCCGGATTTAGCCAGAAAGTCAGAATCATGGACGATTTCAGCTGTCCTGGTTAAAGGCTTATGTTCATTATAAAGAGTTTCTAAAGAAGAGGTGATTTGATGGATTTGTTTTTTATCCATTCCCTCCCTGATAAGAATACTTTCAGCTTTCTTTGAAGACAATTGTTCTTCAGGGATATCACCTGAGTGATAGGTGCCTTTATCAAATTTTCCTATATCGTGAAAAAGAGAGGTTATGACAGGGAGCAGAGGGTCGACTCCTTCTTCAAGACAGATTTTTTGAGCCACAGCGCATACCTGGAGAGTGTGGTCCCAGAGAAAACTTTCCCTTTTCAGCACTTTATCCCGGGAAAAGTCTCTTTCAGATTTTGTGATGATTTCTCTGACGCTTTCAAAAAGATGAGGGAATTTAGAAGTCACGCAATCTTCAATGCTTTTTTGGGAATTCATTTTTATACTCTCATCAGATTATCTCTGGCTAAAAATTTAATGTCAATTATGGTTTGCTTTTTAAGCTTTATTTTTTAAGATAAAAGCATGAATAAATCGTTCCTCTGCAGTGGCCAACCTTTAAGCCTCATCGTTCTAGCTGGGGGAAAAAGCCGGAGGATGAGAAAAAACAAAGCTCTGCTTCCCTTTCCAGAAGGAACCTTGATTGAGCGGATCATCAACCAGCTCAAAGATTATTTTGATGAAGTTATTATAAGTATCAATGAAGAGAAAGATTTTGAATTTTTGCCTTATAAGCTGGTCAAAGATGAGAAGCCGGGACAGGGGCCTATGATGGGAATAAAAACCGCTCTGTCTTCTTCTTCTCATTTAAAAAATTTTGTCATAGCCTGCGATATCCCTGATTTCAAGATATCTTTTTTAGAAAAGATGATCACAGAAGCAGCTCAGCATGAGATTGTGATCGCCTGCTCGTCTAACAACAGGAAAGAACCTCTCTTTGGGATTTATTCTAAGTCTGTTCTTCCGGAAATGGACAAACTCCTTATGTCCGGAATTTTTTCCCTTCTCCCGCTGTTTGAAATATGCCAGACAAAAGAGATTGAGATACCGGACAGTTCTTGGTTTAAAAATTTAAACACTCTCAGCGAGTACAAGAATTTTTTAAGGCAATCAAAAAAATAAACAGAGAAAAATCTTTCTCATACCATAGTTTCAATGAACACGGCCAGGATATAAACGCCGGCAGTTAAAAAGTAATGGATTTTTTTGGGATGATAAAAAGAAAATTTGAATGAAAAAGGCTGCGCCTTAAAAAACAGATAGATGAGAAGGCTGCTTATGAGACTTTCAACCATGAAGAAACTCAAAAAACGAGCTGACCCCAAATCGATAAAACTTTTCACTGTGAATAAATGACTCAAAGAAAAGATTACCGTGGAATAGATCAATTTCCAGCCTAAAACTAGAGTGAATACAGGAAGAAATTTTGAGAACAACTGTTTTTTCCATGCTTTTAGAAATAAAACCAGGACTAAGGATTCGCATAAGATGGAAATCATTGGATTTAAAACAGAAAACAGGTCATGGGGAGAGATGAAAATATCAAAGAATTTAAGAGAAGCCGCTGCACAAGAAGTGAACAAGATGGTGGAGTGTCGTCCGGTCATGGAATAAGCTTTGACCATAAAAAATACAGCTATGGGAAACATCAGGGAACCGGCCAAACCCGGGATTTTAATGACATGAAGCAGATGTCCCAAAGTGGCTTCTGTTATTCCCCATAGAGTTCCCCAGAATAGAGGAACTAAGAGGCACTGCCTATGTTTATTTTCTTTCATGAGTCTTATTCCTTTTCAGATTTTACTTTTTCCACTCTCCATATGGAATCCACAAAGTATTTCTTAGAGTCATAAAGTTGTTTTTCAATAGCAAAACCTGTTTGTTCAGCTAATTTTTCAATGTCTGATACGAGATATTTATAGGAGTATTCTGTGTGGATGGGTTCCCATGCATTAAAAGAAAAGGACTGTCCTACTTTTTTAAGAAATACTTTTTGGCCTTCCAAACTGACCAGATAACTTTCCATGGCTCCTGTAAACACATCATAATTAGAATAATGACGGAATTTTTTCAAGTTAAAGTTACCACCAAGTTCCCTATTGATGCGTTTGAGCAGGTTCAGATTGAATTCACTGGTGATATTTTGGGAATCATTGTAAGCTTTGAGCATAAGGTCAATATCTTTTTTTAGGTCAAATCCGATCACTGCAAAGTCTCCGTTCTGGAGAGAATTCCAAAGGTTGTGAAGGAACACTCGGGATTGAGTTTTGTTGAAATTTCCAAGGTTTGATCCAAGAAATAGGACCATATTTTTGTGAAAGCTGAGATTGCTGAGCCATTTAAGCCCTTCAAAATACTCAGCCACGATGCCCTCAGCTTCCAGAGAAGGAAATTTCCGGTTTAAAAATTGAGTGAGAATCTTCATGGCTGACTCAGAAATATCAATGGGGATGTATTTGAATGTCAGCTCCTTTTTTAAAAAATGTTCCAGCAAAATACTGGTTTTTCGTCCATCTCCGGCTCCCAGCTCCACGAGGTTAAAGGGCTCTTTTTTCACCAGCCGGCTGAATTCTTCTTTTTTTGTTCTGAGGATATTATTTTCGCATTGAGTGAGGTAATATTCAGGAAGGTCCATGATTTTCTGGAAAAGCTTGGTTCCTCTTTTATCATAAAAATACTTAGATGAAATTTCTTTGGGAATTTTTGATAACCCCACTAAAATATCTCCAGAAAAGGTATGTTCCTTTAGGCTCATGTTTTCTAAGTCTTTTTGTTTTAAAATCCGGTAAGTGGCACCCATAACGTATCACCTCACTTTTATTTACAAGGGAGAAAACGGATTGTGGATTCCATTTCCCGAATCACCTCTTTAAATCCAAAAAGAGTTTCCTGGATATCCTTTTTTGAATTCATTCTTGATAATGAAAATCTCACCGCACAGTGAGCTTCTTCTGGGCTTTTTCCCATAGCCATGAGAACATGAGTGGGTTCAGGCGAACCAGACTTACACGCTGAACCTGAGGACAGAGCTATGCCTCTCTGATCCAGAGCGATCACCAGGGATTCCCCTCTGATGTCGGGAAGGGTTATATTGAGTGTATTTGGGAGACGGGCTTGAGGATGTCCGTTGACTTCAGCTTCGGGAATTATTTTCTTGATTCCTTTTTCAAGTTTATCTCGAAGCTCTTTGACTTTTTTCATCTCAGGAAGTTTATAAAGGGCTATTTCAGCTGCTTTTCCCAATCCCACAATAGCCGGTACATTGTGAGTTCCGGCTCTCAGCTCATTTTCCTGTTTTCCACCGTGAATAAGGGGTTCTATTTGAATTCCTTTTTTCACGAAGAGGGCTCCGACTCCTTTAGGACCGTGGAACTTATGTCCGGATAAACTGAGCAGATCCACACCCAACTCATTCACATCCACTTTGATCTTACCCACAGCCTGAACCGCATCGGTGTGAAAAAGTATTCCTTTTTGATGGGCGGCGGTACAGATCTCTTTGATGGGCAGGAGAGTGCCGGTCTCGTTGTTGGCCATCATAATAGAGATCAGTATGGTCTGGTCTGTGATGGCTTTTTTTAATTTTTCAGGAGAAACTTTTCCATACGAATCCACACCCAGATAGGTCACTTTATATCCTAATTTTTCTAGAAATTCGCATGTTCTGAGATTGGCTGGATGTTCAACAGAGCTGGTGATGATGTGGTTTCCTTTATTCCGATGGGCAAAGGCAATTCCTTTTAAAGCCAGATTATTTGATTCAGACCCTCCT
>JAWLEN010000019.1:0-1340 GCA_041686095.1 Candidatus Aminicenantota bacterium | reverse complement strand
CCTTCTTTGACTTCTGTATACTTGGGAAGCGGCTCATATCCGTATTCCTCTAAGGTGGTTGACCATATCTCGAATTTTCTGGTGGGGGTTTCAAATCCTGGTCGGTTGTCTTTGCGGAGACTGCCTTTTTCCCATTTTTTGTATTCCATAACCGGAGACTGGATATTGACCCATCCTCCCGCTTTTTTAATTTCTTCAAGAGAATAACCTGATCCTTTAAGGGCAAACCGGATGAGTTCCTCTTCGCTCTGAGGATAAAGGTGGCCGTAACCCAACCTATTGGCCAGTTCAGCCATAATGAGATAGTCGTTTCTTGCTTTTCCTATTGGCTCAATGATTTTTTCTCTGAGTCGAAAAATAGGTCCGTACACCATGTATGAATTGATTTCAAACATAGTGGCAGCAGGAAGCACGATGTCAGCATAAGCGGCATCCCCAGTTAATTGACGGTCAATGGTCACCAGAAAATCCAGTTGGGAAAGAGTCTTCCTCCATATTGGGGTTTGGGGCCAGGAAGTGAGAATGGAACCTCCTTGGATAATCAGACTTCGGATTTTGTAAGGTTCTGATTTAAGAACAGAATTCACCAGCCCAGAAGCATGGGACTCTCCCCGGTAAAGAGTGTATATGGGGAATAAATCTCTGGCGACAGCTTTATCCGCTGCCGGGTTTTCTTGGTTGCATTCGCGATTAATTGGGAAATGGGAACCCTGCATAGCAAGACCTATGCCTCCGGGAACATCCAATTGTCCGGCTATAGAAAAAAGAGTGAGCACAGCACGGATAGCCTGTATTCCGGAGTTGGAATACTCAAGCCCTGTATACATCACAGGACAGGCTCCTTTAGCCGAGGCTATTTTTTGGGCGATTTCTGTTATGGATTTGGAAGGAACGCCGGTGATTTTTTGTGTTTTCTCTGGGGAGAAATGCTGGACATAAGATTTAAGCTCTTCAAAGCCGTGGCACCAATTTTGGGTGAAATCCTCATCATACAGCTCTTCTTCGATCATCACGTGGATCATGCTCAGAGCCAGGGCTCCATCTGTCCCTGGCCTGAGTGGGATCCATCTGGCATTGGTTCGTTCAGCCGTTTCTGTGAAACGGGGATCGATGTTGATGACTTCAGCCCCTCTTTGAGCAGCCTGGTCCAGCCTGTACATATCCAAAGGGGGCGAATCTGTGGCCGGGTTAGCTCCCCATATTAAAATAAGCTCTGAATTCTCTATATCTGTGAACATGTTGATGAGCATTCTTCCCAAAGTTAAGTGGGGAGCCAGCACAGCAAAAGAGACGTAACAAAGAGCTCCCACTCCCATGGTGTTTGGGGATCCAAAAGGAAA
>JAWLEN010000103.1:0-8172 GCA_041686095.1 Candidatus Aminicenantota bacterium | reverse complement strand
GCATATGCTTATAAATAGAATGATAATTTTACTTTTCATGATTTTCCTCTTTCAGGTTCTTCTTGCCTGGTTTTGGGATACAGTCAATAATCATATACTTGGAGAGTCATGCGGGTCAACTGTAATGGTGAGTGCCGTCCCTCGTCATTGCGGGCGGCCGCAGGCCTCAGGATGACAATCGGGGGCCTCTCCGGGAATGACATAGATTGAATCCCCGGCCAAAGGGTGGTCTAATAATACCCTTTGTTTTACATAAAATAACGGCCCGCCTCAACGACAATTAAAATTCCCGGTTTAGGCTGGAAAAAGCTGATTTTGATTCTTTTGCTAAAAACAAAGCTCTTAAATGCTCTATAATCCATGATCACATTTTGGTTCGAAGAACATCCTCGGCCCAGGTGCGTAAAACTATACGCCGATCCGTGCGTAATTTATCACGCCTCTTAACATTTCAGGGACATGGGAGATCTCTGTTCTTTGCGTGGCACTATTCTGCTGATTTTCTGATGTTTTCTCTTTTTTGGGGGGGTTACTTGTTGACCGGAAGTATTTTTTGTGTGTATTATTAATGACGAAATTGCTTAGAGGATGGGAATTTGATGAAACGGAGTGAATATCAGCGGCAACAGAAAAATGAATTTCTTATCTTTATAATTAATATTTATGTTTTTCAAGCAGGAGCAAGGCTCTATTGTAAAAAGACTCTATAAACCGCTCAAAATATTCTCTTTCATTTGGAACTGCTGGCAATACAAACATAATTTCCTTACTTTTAGAAACAGCAATTAATGTAGGAGCATATTGAGGGATAAATTTTTTGAATTTATTCATTTTTTTTATTTCAAATTCAGCTCCTAATTTTTCCCTAATAAATTTCAGATTATCTTCCTTTGTGAACTCACCTTCAGGAATAACTCCTATGACTTTATATTTATTTGGTAATCTATTCAGGACTTTTACAATCTCCAAACAAGGACGACAATTCTTTACAGAAAAAAACAAAAAAAGAAAAAGAGAAGATTCATCTTCATTCTTTATTAAATGACCTGGGAATTTTTCAAATAAATTTTCATTATGAATCTTATACACATAAGAAGACAAAGCTAAAATAATCACCACTAATAAAAGGATAATGTAATTTCTCATCTTATCTCATATTTAAGGATTTCATATTCATCCATAAAATCCTCTTTGTTCAGACGGGCAACAAGAATGTAAAGATAGTGATTTTCATGGTCATAAAAACAAGCTGGTCCGCTATGCCTGTAATCCACAGCATCCGGCAGATTGACTTCTTTGATATATTCTCCTTCAGAATCATAAAACTGAAGAGTTGCTCTCCAAAGGTCTAACTCTTTATCCAGATTGGTATAAAGGATGATGCTGTATCTCTCATCTGCAAAAACCCCTCTAATCCAGGACATTTTCATCCTTTCAGTTGTGATGACTTTTCCCTCTAAAATTCCTTCATAAGCTTTCCTTATTTTTGAAGTTACGCTTGGTTTTATATAATTTTCAGTATCTTTTCCAAAGACATCCCTTTTCTTGGTTTTCAGATCTATTTTTATGATTTTTGCTTGTCCTTCCCAGGCATAATAAACATGATCACCGTAGACATCAAACAAAGCATATCCGCTAGTAGCCATCTTTATTCCCTCGTATTTTCTCTCATATTCTTTGTTTGAGGACAACCCATATTTTGCATAGGAGGGGAGAAGATAATGAATTTTTTGGTCGTTGAAATCCTTCATATAAAGACTGTAATTTTTTCCTTCTTTTGAACCTATATAATCCCCAATAATAATCTTATTTCTATATAATTTAATATTTTGAGGTGCCCCCAAACAAAATATTTCATCTTTTCTTTTAAAATCATTATTTTTAGTTCTGTTTAAAACAAGAACCTTATGTTTCCCTGTATCAAGGATCGCAAATAGGGGGTCTTTATAATCACAAGGACCCGGAAGCACAAATTCCTCTGGGCCAGGTCCTTTTCTTCCAATTGTTTTGTAGAGGACTCCGGTATTTTTATATAACTTTAAATGCCCTTCTTTGGTATGAGGAATGATAAAAATTTCATCTTCTGTAACTGAAAAATCATATGCTGTTAGATAAGCTTTTTCTTGAGAGATGGAGAATCGGTCAACAAGCTTTATTTTTATACTAGCGAAAATCAATTGATTCGCTATGATGAAAACAACGAAAAATACATAGTAAGCTTTTTTCATTTTCATATCTTTTTTTAATTATTAGGGGCTGGCTCTTGCACGCAAGCCCCCACCTCATTTAATTAATAATCTAACATAGTTTAAACCTCAATAACTACACAACAATCACATGGATCTCCCAAACAATAATATCCCAAATCACCAACGTGGTATGGTTCCATCCAAGGATCCGGATCGATTACCCATTCCAATGTGCCATAGTGAACTACAGACGCTTCGGCTTGAGGAGCGAAATTAAACACTGTAAATGCTAATCCAACCATAATAAGGATTACAATCAATGACTTAACGATTTTTTGAATCATCTTTCAAACAACACCCCCTTTCATTCTATTATTTTGGCGCCAATTGAGTAAACTATCTTAAAACCAAAAAAATCCAAGTGAATAAATATTTTTTATAAATAGCATTTCTTCTTTTACTGACATCATCAAAATAGTAAAAAAAAAAACGATTGTCAAGAATTTTTTTTAATAAAAAATGAATTTTAATTTTTTAGAGAATATCTCTTCTAACCTGATTTATTCACGAGTCAAGATTGCTGCAGATGCAAGGCACAGGGCATGAAGTCGTGGTCCTTCACTACGAATGCCCTGTAACAAAGCAGATGCAGTAAGATCGGCTTGCCTTAATGGTAAAAAATGGCGATTCCAATGGGGGTCATGGTAAAGAGGGTGGTAAAGAGGACCATGTAAAGAGGGTGTAAAGAGGGGTCGTACCAAGATGTTTCCTTATGTCTCCTTTATAATCAATAAGATAATTCACAATAATTTCATTTTTTTGCCCTTAAAATAGTGATTTCTACCCCAAAATCGCAACTTTAAGACATTTTACTGAATTATGTTCTTTAGAAGAGCAGGAAGTTTATGTTTTTTAGGGATTCTTTTTCTGATAGAATTGAACCAAGAAAACCAATGAAAAATAAAGAAACTTTCGTTTCAGGAGATCATTAAATTGACTGACCGTGTTTTCTGTGTGTATTATGCATAATGAGACAGTTGGTTTACAAGATAAGAGGAGGAAAGTTGGAATCATTCCATATTGATATTATTGATGACATCATGGTCGATATATATAAGCACAAATCATCCTCTGAGAGGCTTAAAATTGCATTTGGGCTCTGGAACTCTGCAAGAACTCGACTTTTATGCAACTTGCGCTCTCTTTGGCCTGATTGGGATGAGGATAAAATAAAGAAGGAAATTGCCAAAAGGATATCCCATGGATCAGAATGATCTGTTGCTGTTTGTGGTGGATTGTTTTGAAAAACTCGGAATTCCTTATTCAATATCATTCATCCCGAATCAGGACTCAAGGTCGATGTGATCATCAAAAAATTGCATTATTTCAAAGAGGGACATTCAGACAAGCATCTCCGTGATATTGCGAGTATGCTCAAAATCTCCTCTGAATTGATCGATCGTGATTATATATCTTTCTGGTCAAAAAAGCTCTCTGTTAGTGAAATTTGGGAAGAGCTGCAAAAAAAACTATAAAAGATTTAAATAAAATCTCAATTTTCTCTTTTAGGTCCTTGAAAATATATTTAAACAGATTATCCTACTGTCATATGAGATCGATCCCCTCATCTGTCCCCAATGCGGAGGAACCATGCGAATTGTCTCCTTTATTGAAGACTATAAAGTCATAGACAAGATCATCAAACACCTTAATCTGACTTTTAAGGCCACCCTCCCCCGCCTCTTCAGGCTCATCTCTCTATGGCAGCTGAGGAACTATCAGAGGATTTATGATATTCTAATCCCCTTGTTCAGGGGGACGAAAGGAGATCTCTGTTCTTTTTGGCAACAAAAAAAGAATTTCCTGTCTTTTTAAAGTATTGATTCGTTGAGATTCCAGCTCACGCTGTAGCGTCTGACCTGATGAAAGCCCTGCTGATCTTCAGAGACCACATAGAGCTTGTCCTTTTTCCAGACCCGAGGGCGGTGTTCCAAAGGAATTTTAGCCATATATTTTCCCTGGGAGTTGAACACATCATAATAATACAGGCCGTTGGGATCTTTTTCATAGGTGCGCACAAACACTCTGCCCTCTTCATCGATACTCAGATAAATAAAAGGATTGTGATGGGAATCCCAGATTAATTCCATTCCCTCAGGCGGCTCTTCTTGGCCATAGTGAGATTTGTAGTACTCAATCTTTTCTTGTTCGGTGATTCTCACAGGATCGTATTCCTTTATTATTTTCATAAACAGGCTTCCATCCGGTTTCAGGTACTGGATCTCATAGATGTCATTATAACCCCAGATAATATGGTCATGGCTGTCGATCTGCCAAAAGCACTGGGCAAAAAAAGGATTGACCTTGGGGTATTGAGCGATTTGATAGGAATAAATGGTCTTTTTTTCAGTCAAGTCCGGATTGAATATTTTTAGATAACCGGTGACGGTTTGATCCATAACCGTATAACCGGCCACGATATGGTTTTGAGAATCGGCCACGGGTTTGAGGAACCAAAGCATGCCTTTAAGGTTAAGGGATTTCAGGAATATTCCTTCCAGAGAAAAAAAGTGAAGGGCTCTGCCACTCCAGTCGCTGATCAGGATTTCATTTTTAGGCGTGATGGATATACTTCTGGCGCTCTGCATTTCTCCTGGACCCTGGCCTTTTTGGCCGATGGTTCTTAAATAAGCGCCGTCTTTGTCAAAGACCTGAATGTGAGTTTCTTTTGAATCCAGAACATAGATGTTCTCCTCAGAATCCACATCTATATCACGCACTTCAGAAAACATATATTCCTCAGGCCCTTCTTTCTCTCCGATCACAAGGTCTTCTTCCAATTCCAACACATCCCCTGAATACATAGGTTCCATCGGATTCTCAACAATGGTCACTCCGTCTTGGATTTTGATGTTCCCTTTCCACTCAGAATCCTGCTGAGTGCAGGAGGCTGCCAGGAACAGCATAAGAATGATTAAATAAATAATTGTTTTCTTCATATCTCCCCCTATTTGAAATTAAAAATACTCCCAAATCTCATCAAATTGTCGTCCACTGAATAACTTGGCCCTCATAGTACCTGAAAAATCCTCCCTGGTCAAAAAGGAGTTTCATGATGGAAGATATATCATCTAAAGAAATATGGTAAATAGATAAACCGTCCCCAATTTAGTTTCCAATTTAGTTTTTTGGCTGGTATTAAAATTCTCATCCCAGAGAGTGAGCACAAAATAAGATTGATTCTCATTTTCAGGATCGATCCTTCTTTGAGTGGCAAGGAAACAGCCATTTTTTAACCAATCAACATGCCGGAGGTCACTTGGAAGAGAATAAGACTTCCTGAATTCACCTGAATTACTGAAAACAAGAAGAGACAATTTCGATGGATTGTCAATGATCACCAAGTCATTTTCATTAATGTTTATCCTCCGCGGCATTTGAATTTCCCCAGGACCAGGCCCTTTTCTAGCAAAAGAACAGACATAATTCCCTGAGGGATCGAATTTATAGATCCAGTCAGTATCAGTCTGAAGAACAAGTATGAAGACATTTCCCTCAGAGTCAACATCAAAATCCCGGATGTCATACACACCCTTTTCGATAATTTTCTCTTGAGAAGTATCAATGGAAAAAAGAACCTCTCCCAATTCAAAAGAATCCGAGGATTTTTTTTGCTGACATCCAATCAATACAAGAGAAATCAGCAGCACTAAAAAAAGCCGTTTTTTCATTCTTGACTCCTTGGATTAATTCTTAAGAATTCCATAATCACAAGTTATTTCCAAAATAATTATATAAATGAGTAAAGTCAATGAAATGTTATCTTAAAAAAAATAGTAAATGGGTATTGTGTTACTGTTTTTTATGCAATCCCAAGATAACTGTCTATCAACTGAGGTGAAGACTCTTTTTATTGATTTCACTGGCAAATAAACTATAATAGACATGGTTGTCAGAGCCAGTGATGTGTATTTATCCATAGAAAATGCTTAAAGAAAAATTTAATGAACTTCAAGAAAAACTTCTTAAAGAATCCAAATCTTTTTATGGAGACAATCTGGTCTCGTTTATTGTTTTCGGCTCAGTGGCCAGAGAAACATTTCGATTCAATTCTGATATTGACATCCTGATCATTGCTGAAAATCTCCCTGATGGACGAATGAAGAGAGTGAAACAATTTTTAGCAGTGGAAGAAAAGACAGAGCCTCTTCTGGAATCCCTTGAAAAGCAGGGTATCCACACTTATATATCCCCTGTTTTTAAGACCCCTGATGAAGTCAAAAAAGGGAGTCCTCTGTTTCTGGATATGGTGGAAGATGCCCTTATCCTTTATGATAAAGATGATTTTTTCATCACCTGGCTAAAAAAGTTCAAAGAGAGATTAAAAAAACTAGGGGCCAAGAGAGTCTGGAGAGGAAACATGTGGTATTGGGTCTTGAAACCAGATTATAAGCCCGGCGAGGTCATAGAATTATGAATATCAAGAGGCTTCGGAAAGAAAGAGAGCTGGCTTTTTACGGGGATATTGATTTCATCCCCACTGAAGAATACACCCGTGAGGATGCTAAAGAAGCCATCAAAGACACCCGGATGGTCCCTGAGGCTGCTAAAGAATTAATAAAAGCTTAATTGAAAAGCCATTTTAAGCCGGGGGAGGAAGGTTCCGGTACCAGGTAAACCTCAGGATAAAGACAGCTGTCAATCCGATTCCCAAGCAGAGAAAAGCCGAAGAATACCACTGTCCCACAAAATACATGGGGAAAAGATAAAGCGCCCCAATAGCCGCCATGCCCAAAAGCACATTCAAAGCGGTCAGTCCGAAATTCTCTGCCTTGGAGGTTTTTTCTTTTTCTGATAACCGGGAGATTTTCTTTACCGGCCCCCATGCCCCAAAAGGCCTCACACTCTGATAAAATGAAACCAGAACATCTTTTTTGACAGGAGAGGTCAAGAGAGAGCCTCCCACACTCAACAACAAAGAAACCACCACAATAAAAGGGAACACGAGTGCGGCGGAGAGTGAATCAAAAAAAAACGACATTGAAGCCAGGCTCATTCCTCCTAGAGTGCCCAGCGCATACCCCCAGCCATTCATCCGCCACCAATACCACCGAAGGACATTGGGGATGATGATCCCGGCGCCCAGAGTCACCATCATCCAATTCCATATCTCTGCAATGGACTCGCTCTGGAAACCAATGCCTAATCCCAGAACCACCAGCAGTATTGTGGCGATGTAGCTGGCTCGAACCGATTGTTTTTCCGTGGCGCGGGGCCGGAAATAAAGCTGCCAGATATCCCGAACCATAAAAGAAGCCCCGCTGTTTACGGTGGAGCTGAAAGTGGACATAAAAGCTGCCAGCAGTCCTGCGATCACAAGGCCTCTGATTCCCAAAGGGAGAAAATCCCTCAGCACTAAAGGCATCACCTGCTCAGAATCCGCAGCGCCTACGGCTCCGGTTAAAGCCAAAAGAACAATCCCCATGACCATAGCCCAGCGAACAATGAGAAAAGCACTCCAGGAAGCACCGATTTTGGCAGCATCCCGGTCATCCCGGGCTGCCAGAAAGCGCTGAAAATCATACATCTGCGCCGGTCCCCCGGCGTTCATCAATAAGCCTTTTAACACCCAGATGATCACCAGAACCCCAAAGAACTCAAATTGAGCATGAGCGGTTCCGGAAAACTCAGGCATCCTCCAGGGGATGCGCAGAGAGGCAAAGTCCCGGGGCAGACGGCTGAGAATTTCCGGAGTGAGCTTTGCCCAGGCAATCCCGGCGATCAGCAGACTGCTTAGAGTCAGCACAATGGTTTGGATGACATCTGTGACCACCACACTGAAAAGCCCTCCCAGAACCACATACAGAGTGGTGGCGCCAATGATGAGAACAGCCAAAAAAGCGGCTTTGTGATCGGTCAGCAGGGATTGGATCCAGGGGACATGGATTCGGGAAGCCAGAGAATCAAGCTGAATATAGACCGA
>JAWLEN010000018.1:0-33775 GCA_041686095.1 Candidatus Aminicenantota bacterium | reverse complement strand
CTCTACCTCTTCCTCCGGCCGATTGGCAAGGTCATAGTATTTCTTTTCACCTTCTTGTTGTGGGACCATAGGAACAATATCTGTTTCAGCAAAGATATCTGCCGCTGTCAATTTTTCCTCATAATCAGATCTTAATGAAGGAGGTTCAGAAGGACGTGGGGGTTGTTTGACTTCTCCAAATAATTCTGTTTCCTTTTTCCTGACCTCTCCTAAACGGGATGGAATGTCTTCAACCTTAACCTCTGAGGCCGCCTTTTCCAGCTTTTTTATTTTGGCGTTTATTTTTTCATGATCTGGGTACTTTATGTTTAAATTTTGGAGAATTCTCCTTGCATTTTTAATAAGACCCTGTTCTATATATAAATCTACCTTAGAAAGTGTGGTATCTATTGTTTCCTCTATCTCATTGACATTTAAAGAGGCATCCTCTTCTTCAAACATACCCATTTCAGCTCTTATCTTTTTGTATTCATTAAAATACTCTTCTCTTTCCGGAAAAAGGTTCAACAGTTCTCCTAATACTGCCGCCATTTTCTCTTTGAGCTTCTTTCTTCTGCACTCCTTTAAAATGAGTCTGTTGACAACCTCTAAATTTTCTTTATTCCCTTTTGATCTATAAAGATTAGCCAGTTTCTCCAGTGTTTTTAAGTGAGGCTTTCTCTCTGATAAAATGAGTCCCAAAAGTCCGATAGCTTTATCTTCTTTTTTTTTTCTTGTCAGTAAGTCAACCACCGGCTCATAATTTTCAAATGCTTTATCCAGATCTCCTTCCTCAATGAATAATTTCCCTAATTTAACTCGAGCATCAATATCCTTGGGGTTTTCTGATGTGATGCGCAGAAAGACCTTCTTTGCCTTATCTGTATCTTTCTCTTCCAGGTGAAGTTTACCTAACATATAAAGGGCTCTTAGATTCTTTTCATCTTTTTTCAGCACCTCATTTATGAGTTTAAAAGCCTCTTTCTTCTTATCTTCTTTCTTGTATATTTCAATAAAATTAGTTAATGTCCGGGGATAATCTGGTTTTAAATCCTTGGCTTTGTCCAATGCCTTATAGGCATCTTTCAATTCATCATTGTTGATTTTATATTCAGCAACTTCATTTAATTTTTCAATGGCTTCATCAATTTTATTTTCCTTTTCATATAATTCTGCTAAAATTTCCCTGGATTCCATGTCCTCTTGATTCAGCCTAAGCACAGATTCATACATCTGAATAGCTTCTTTGTTCTTTTTATTCTTCTTCAGCTCTTTGGCCAGTTTTGAATATTCCCCCAGAGCTTCTGACTTGAAACCCCGGCTGTTATAAAGATCCGCTAGTCTTCTGGATATATCCAGACTATCTGGTTCTATCCTTGCAATTCTTTTAAGAGTGGCGATGGATTTGGAATAAATCCCTTTTTCCTCATAGAGATCAGCTATTTTTTCAAACTCTTTAACAGCCTTTTTTCTCTCCCCTGATTTGACATAAAGGTCTCCAATTATATTCCTGATAGGAATATCCTGATCTTTTCCGGTCAATAATTTTTTGTATTCCTCGGCCGCTTCTTCGATCTTCCCTTTTTTAATTAACTTCTTGGCTTTGATTTCTATTTGTTCTCTTTCTTGTTTGTCGTTCATTTTTCCATTTCACATTTTAAACGAAAACTCAATCTATGAAAAACAGTGGGCCCGAATTCTCTTAATGCCAAATAATGCTCTTTGGTTCCATAGCCCTTATTTTTTTCCAAAGAATACCCTCTAAAAATTTGGCTCAATCCTTCTATCATATGGTCCCTGAACACCTTGGCTATTATGGACGCGGCAGCAATGGATATGCTTTTTTGGTCTCCTTTAAAAATTCTTTTCTGAGAACAATTTACATTATTAAGCTCTAATCCGTCAACCAAAAGAAAATCAGCTCTCCCCTCCATGTTTTCAACAGCTCTTTTCATGGCTTCCACTGAAGCCCATAAAATATTATTCCTGTCAATCTCCAAATTTGTGGCAACCCCGATCCCTACTGAATCAGCATTTTTCATTATCAAAGGAAAAAGAATTTTTCTTTTCTTTGCAGAAAGAAGCTTTGAATCATTGATTTCTTTGATCCATCCATCAGGCTCCCTGTAAATATAAAAGGAGGAAAATTGAACCGCTGCTGCAACCACCGGTCCGAACAATGCTCCCCTCCCAGCTTCATCTATTCCAGCAATATTTCTGAATCCTCTTTCTGCTGTTTGCTTTTCTATATGAAAATCAGCCACTTTCTATAATCATAACATAAAGATGAGCATTAAACACATAAATCACCTTGATTCTTTTATAGTAGCCGCTTTTCCTTTTAAATCCCGCAAATAATATAATTTAGATTTTCTTACTTTTCCTTTTCTCGCCACTTTAATTTTTTTTATGCTTTTTGAATAAAGAGGGAATATCCTTTCCACGCCTATTCCAAAAGAGATCTTCCTTACAGTAAACATTTTCTTTGATCCAGACCCTCTTTTTGAAATCACATTGCCTTTAAAAATTTGGACTCTCTCTTTATCTCCTTCTCTTATAATGACCTGAACTTCTATGGTATCACCAACTTTAAAATTATCCCGGTCTTCTTTTATGTCTTTTTTCTCTACTAAATCAATTAGATTCATTGTTCTTGCCTTTCATTTCTGTTCTTAATTCACTGATAAGGTCTTTCTCTTCTATAGAAAACTTTTTGTTTTTTATGAGGTCGGGTCTCAGATTCATTGTTTTCTCAAGTGCCTTCTTTCTTCTCCAGAGTCCGATCTTTTTATGATTTCCTGAGAACAACACTTCAGGAACCTGCATCCCTCTAAAAGACCGAGGTCTTGTATACTGAGGATAATCCAACAAATCAGAAGAGAATGAATCCTGCTCCACTGATTCCATCTTTCCCACCACCCCGGGAAGGAATCTGGAAACACTGTCAACAACAACCATTGCAGCCAACTCTCCTCCGCTTAAAACAAAATCTCCTATAGAAATCTCATGTGTTGCCAAATATTCAGCAACTCTTTCATCGACTCCTTCATAGCGGCCACATATTAATATTATTTGTGAACATTCAGCAAAGTTTTTGGCCATTTTGGAGTCAAAGCTTTTTCCTTTTGGAGAAAGAAGACATATTATGGCTTCTTTCTCTTTCTTTACTTCTTCCACAGCAATAAACACAGGTTCTGGCTTGATCACCATTCCCTGGCTTCCACCATAAGGGCGGTCATCAACCTGTTTGTGTTTGTTGAAGGCATAATCTCTCAGGTCATGTATATGAACCTTTACTAAGCCCTTTTTAAGAGCCTTTTCTATGATTCCTTTAGAAAAATAACTCTCAAATATATCTGGGAATATTGTGATTATATCAAACCTCATCCTTTTCTCAAAGCCCCTTTGGAGGAATTTCTGTCTTAATTTATAGAATCAGACACTCCCTTTTTATACAGAGATGGCTTCCCCTTATTCTACTCTCTGCTGATGGCACCTTTTAGAACCTTGTCTCTTGTTCGAAATCCGATTAAGGCTCTTTCTTCCTGCTTAAGTAAATTTTTGCTTTGAGTCTACCTTTCCTCCCTAAAATTACGGCTGCCTTCTGGCAACGGACGACTCATTTTTCACTTTTCAATGATTTCTAGATTAAATCTTCTCTTCAGTTTCATACCAGCTGCACCGAGTATGACTCTGATAGCTCTAGCCGTTCTTCCCTGTTTACCTATAACTTTGCCTAAATCCTCCGGAGCAACTTTGAGTTCAAGAATTGTGGTTTGTTCTCCTTCTAATTGAGAGACCACCACCTTGTCCGGATTGTCAACCAATGACTTAGCTATCATTTCAACTAGTTCTTGCACTGTAACCTCCTTTTAAGCTTGTTTGTCAGATTGTTTCTCTGAGTTAGAAACTTTATGTAAAAGAGACCGTACTGTATTAGAAGCCTGAGCTCCTTTACTAATCCAATATCTTGCTCTTTCTAAATCGATATTGATTTCAGGGGGATCTTGTAAAGGATCATAATATCCTATTGTTTCCTTAGCTTTGCTTTCTCGCGGTTTCCTTGAATCAATAACTACCACTCGATAAAAGGGCCGCTTCTTTGATCCATGTCTTCTTAATCTAATAGCAACCATTTAAAAACTCTACTCCATCTAATGATATGTTTGCAGATGATATCTAAATTTCAACCATAAGTCAACTCATTTTAGTGAGATAAGGGAAAAGATGAAATCATTTTTTTAAATCCTGTCTTTTTCATCATTTTTCTCATCTCAAAAAATTGTTTGAGAAGCTGATTGACTTCAGAAACAGGTCTCCCGCTTCCCCTTGCAATACGCCTCCGCCGGCTTCCATTTATTATTTTCGGATTGTTTCTCTCCGAGGGAGTCATGGAGTTGATAATCGCTTCGAAATATTGGACTTTCTTATCATCTATATTGATCTTATTAATGTTTTTAAAAACACCTCCAGAGGGAAGATCTTTTAAAATCTGAGATAATGAACCCATTTTCTTTACCTGTTCAATCTGCTTCTTAAAATCCTGGAGAGAAAACTCATCTCTCTTCAATCTTTTTGCTAATTCTTGAGCCTGTTTTATATCTGTTTCTTTTTCTGCTTTCTCTATAAGACTCAGCATGTCTCCCATTCCAATGATGCGAGAGGCCATTCTGTCAGGATGGAACACCTCGAGCTTATCAAATTTTTCGCCCACTCCAATAAACTTTATGGGTTTCCCTGTGACCGCAGCAATGGACAAGGCAGCTCCTCCTCTTGCATCACCATCCAGTTTTGACAAAATAATGGAAGTCAATCCGATTTTTTCCTCGAACACAGCCGCGCTTTTGACCGCGTCCTGACCGGTCATGGAATCTCCAATATAAATAACCTCATCCGGCTCAAGGTCTTTTTTAACTAACTTCAGCTCCTCCATAAGCTCATCATCTATATGCAGCCTTCCTGCTGTATCCACGATAAGAGGATTATGTTTATGCTTCTTAGCATACCTCATCACATCCTCTAATGCTTTACGGGGAGAACTCATCTGCTTTTTGGAGAATTCATAATGAGCTGAACCAATGTCTTTCGCAATAGTCTTTAACTGCTCTTGAGCAGCCGGTCTCTTAACATCAAAAGACACCAGAAGGGGATTGTTATTGTTCACATCCATTTCTCTCTTTGCCAATTTCCCGCATGTAGTGGTCTTTCCTGTTCCCTGGAGACCCACCACCATAAATATTGAGGGAGGAGTCTCTGAGTAATCCATTTTTTGCTCTTTCTGCCCCAGCATAACTGTCAGTTCATCCCTAATTATCTTCACCACATGCTGAGCAGGAGTCAGGCTGGCCAGCACACTTTGATCAAGGGTTTTTTCTTTAACCCGAGACTCAAAATCTTTGACCACTTTGTAGTTGACATCAGCTTCAAGAAAAGCCATCCGCATCCTTTTTAAGGCTTCCTGCATATTCTTCTCAGTAATCTTTCCCTCTCCGCGAAGGAACTTCATGACATTCTGAAGTCTTTCAGATATTTGTTCTAACATCACTCCTCTCTTCTTTAACCTGAACAATTCAGGTTCTCACATAATTTTTTATTATAACACAACACAAAAAAGTTTAAACCGAATGCAAAGGGAAACACCACCATTCCCTTGACATTTGCATTTATAGAGATTAATTTATTACTAATTTTCTGCGAAACAAAAATGGTTCCGGTTTTTAAGGAGAAATGCCATGAAATCAAAAATTGACTATAAAGAAATATCAAAGCTAATTGATCTGCTTGAAAAAAGGAACCTCGTTGATTTTGAACTCGAATTGGAAGATTTTAAAATAAAGATCAGTAGGGAACAAAGCAAGCCTAAGGTCAAAGAATTAGCTGTTACCCCTAAGTCTGACCAGCCAGAAAAAAGCACAGAAAAAAAAGAATTGCCCCGGGAAAAACCCGAACAAAATAACCTCCACTTCATCACATCTCCCATGGTGGGAACATTTTATAGAGCCCCTGATCCCTCCTCTCCCCCATTTATTGAGATTGGGGAAGAGGTTAAGAAAAACCAAACCTTATGTATCATAGAAGCCATGAAATTAATGAATGAAATCGAATCTGATATTGAAGGTAAAGTCAATGATATATTGGTCAAAAACGGCAGCCCTGTAGAGTATGGACAAAAACTCTTTTCAATAAAAACTGAATAAATGTTTTCAAAACTATTGATAGCCAACAGGGGAGAAATCGCTCTCCGAATAATACGAGCCGCTAAAGAATTAGGAGTCAAAACAGTCGCCGTGTTTTCAGAGGCAGATAAAGACTCTCTTCACACCATTCTTGCAGACGAAAAAGTATGCATAGGCCCAGCTAAAGCAAGTGACAGCTATCTGAACATCCCTAACATAATAAGCGCTGCACTGATCACAAAAGCTGAAGCGGTTCACCCAGGTTATGGATTTTTGGCTGAAAACCCCCGTTTTCCTGAGATATGCAAACAGGAAGGACTGGTTTTTTTAGGGCCATCTGCTTCATTAATGAGAGTTCTGGGGGATAAAAACAGAGCCCGTCAAGAGATGAAAAAAGCAAAGCTTCCCATTCTCCCCGGATCGGAAGGGATAATCAAGGATTTAAACGAAGCTGAGAATACAGCTAAAAAAGTTGGGTATCCCATTATACTTAAAGCCGCTGCAGGGGGGGGCGGGAAAGGAATGCGGATCGTCCGTTCCTTTTCCAATCTAGAATCTCAGTTCACCATTGCTCAGAATGAATCAAACTCTGCTTTTGGTAATCCCAATCTGTATATAGAAAAATACATTGAAAATGCAAGACATATTGAAATACAGGTGATCAGAGATTTCAGAGGTCAAGTCATGGCTTTTGGGGAAAGAGAGTGTTCAGTGCAGAGAAAGCATCAGAAAGTTTTAGAAGAAACTCCTTCTACTTTTATTGATGAAAAAACACGTAAAAAAATCATAAAAGCTGTGGAAACAGCCACAGAACACATTGACTACCACAGTCTAGGTACTTTTGAGTTTCTCGTTGACAGCAAGAAAAATTTTTATTTTATGGAAGCAAACACCAGAGTTCAGGTAGAACACCCCGTAACTGAAATGGTCTATGGAATCGATCTGATAAAAGAACAGATTAAAATCGCAGCTGGAGAAGATCTTAGTTTGAGCCATGATTTAAGACTTAAAGGACACAGCATTGAATGCCGAATCAATGCTGAAGACCCTCATTCATTTGCCCCTTCTCCAGGAAAAATTGATTTTCTTGTTTTTCCAGGAGGAGAAGGAATCCGTGTAGACTCTGCGGCTTATCAAGGATGGAACATTCCTCCCGACTATGATTCCTTAATAGCTAAAATTATATCTTATGCCCCTACTCGAAAAGAAGCTATAAAAAAAATACAGATCGCTTTAGAAATGACTACCATCGTTGGAGTAAAGACAAACATTCCTCTGCATTTGAATATTCTATCAAATTCGGATTTCCTAAAAGGGAAATACAACACCCAATTTCTTGAAAAACTTATCTCTACAAAAGCCAACCTTTAAAATCATTCCTCTATCAACCGCATAAAGACTTGAAAACTCCCCTCATTATCTTCCACCACCAGCTCATTGATTCCGAGTTGAAGCTCTCCTTGAATGGGCATGACAACTTCACTGCTCTCCCCAATATAAAATTCCTTTATGATTTCGTTTCTTATTCTTTCTCCTGTTTCTTCATCCTCTTCTATGGAAATAAGCAGCACCACTCTTCCAATAAGAGCACCCAGATTCTTGTCTGTAATGGGCTGCTGCATGGTCTTTAAGTTATATCCATTTGGATCACAATATGCTTTTGGATTTCCTTTTTGAAGAGAGATGGTGCCTTCAGCACTGAAATAAATGGTTTCTCCTTTTTCAACATCAAAGCCAGTGCTTATCCAATGCTGGTTTGCTGGTATTTCTGTGCTGTAGACTTTGGTTTTTTCCAATCTTGGGCGTTTTATATCCTGACCTCGGACTGAATGGACACAGAGGAAAGTGATCCCATAAACAAAAAAAGCCACAAAAATCAAAAAACATATCCTGTTTTCAGTCATATTTTTCCCATTTTTAAGATGTCGATCATCTGTTCATGAATCTTTCCATTAGTTGCCAGTACCTGTTTTTTGCCTGGATTAAACTTTTTGTTATGGAAATCAGTAACACACCCTCCCGCCTCTTTCACTATCAAAGCACCAGCTGCTGTATCCCAAGGAGAGAGCTTCAACTCCCAAAACCCATCCACTCGACCACAAGCCACGTAGCAGAGGTCAAGAGCTGCTGAACCGCAGCGGCGGATGGCTTGAGACCTTAGGGCAAAATTTGAAAAATGATCCAGGTTGTTTTGTTCGCTCTCTCTTATGTCATAGGGAAAACCAGTGGCCAGAAGGCTTTTATTAAGTTCTTTAACAGAAGATACTTGTATGCTCTGGTTATTCAGAAGAGCTCCTCTTCCCTTTATAGCTGTGAACAGCTCATTCCGAGCAGGATCGAAAACAACACCCACTATAGGTTCGTCTTTTTGGGTAACTGCTATTGAAATGCAAAACACGGGAAATTTATGGGCATAATTGGTGGTTCCATCTATAGGGTCTATAATCCATTTAAATTCAGAATCTTTTTCCTCCCTAAGGCCTTCTTCTGAGATTATGTTGTGTTCAGGAAAAGCCCTTAATATGGAATGATGAATGATGTCCTGAGATCGCTTGTCAAAATTAGTCACTAAGTTGACTTCACCTTTAAATGATATTTCTCTTTCTGAAGTGATATTCTGTATAAGCATAAATCCTGCTTTTTTTGCTGCGTCTTTGGCTGTTTGTAAATATTTATCTGAATTCATTTGGGACTAAATATATTACCAACAATAGATAGTGAGAGCAATATTTGTTTTCATTCTGTCCTCATAGAAGAAGCATTCCTAAAACCGTGATAGAGTATATTTGACATATAAGGGGAAGGGCAAGGGATTCGTCACCCGCTCGATTCACCAGCGATGAATCTCTCTCCCGGTTCGGGCTTCGCTCTCCTCTAAAGAGGAACCATGCCCGCTCAGCCCTCACAGGGGATTCCTCATCCCTTGCCCTCTCCCCTTAATAAACATCATACATCACTTGCATCACGGTTTTAGAAAGGCTTCCTGTCCTCATAAACTCTTTGCCAAAACATACGTACTATATTATGATAAAACATCTAAAGAGAGAACCAATGAATGAACAAAAAAAAGCCAAAAAGAGCAAAAAAAAAGTTGTCATTATCAGTGCTGTCGTCTTATTGATTGCTGTTATCATTTTCATCAATCTTCAAGCTCAACGTGAAAAAAGCATCACAGTTACTGTAGAAAAAGTCAAAAAAGATGACCTCACTTCTAAAATATCTTCCTCTGGAGAGGTTAAACCCAAAAAAAGTGTGAACATCAGCGCTCATATAGCTGGAAGAATCATAAAAATAGGGGTCGAAGAAGGTCAGAAGGTCAAAAAGGATGACTTTCTTCTTAAACTTGAGTCAACTCAGTACGAAGCAAGCGCTGATAGAGACAGAGCCTATATCCGTTCATTGCAATCTGAAAAAATCAAAGCTAACGCCAAGCTTGAAAATGACAAAAAAGCATATCTCAGAAAAAAAAGCTTGTTTGAAAAACAATTGATTTCCGAAGAAGAATTTGAATCTGCTGAAGCGCAGTACAATATATCAAAAGCCAGCTATGAATCCATTGAATTCCAGATAAAACAAGCTCAAGCCTCTCTGAGAAGCACACTAGACAGTCTGGAAAAAACCGTGTACAACTCCCCCATAGATGGAATCATCACGAGTCTTAATGTGGAAGAAGGAGAAATTGCCTTAGTGGGAACCATGAATAATCCGGGAACAGTCCTTATGACCATTGCTGACCTTTCCGTCATGGAGGTGGATGTGGAAGTCGATGAAACAGATATTATCGGAGTTGAACTTGGGCAAGCCTCTGAGGTCCGGGTGGATGCCTTTCCAGATCAAATCATTAAAGGAAAGGTCACAGAAATAGGCAGTTCTGCCATCCAGGCTCTCTCTGGTACTGAAGAATCAAAAGACTTCAAAGTGGTTATCACCCTAGAAGATCCTCCCAAAAACTTAAAACCTGGGCTTTCAGCCACAGCAGACATTATCATTGCGGAAAAATCAAATGTTCTCACTGTTCCCATATCAGCCCTAGTGCTTAAAGAAACCGATGAACAGACAGATGGCACTGAGAAGGCTCAAGAAGAAGGAGTCTTTGTGGTCAAAGATGACAGGGCAAAATTTTGTCCTGTGGAGAAAGGAATCATGGGGGAACTCAAAATCGAAATCGTATCTGGATTAGAGGAAGGGGATATCATAGCTGTGGGTCCTTACAGTGCTTTACGGCAGCTCAAGGATGATATGCTGGTTAAAGCTGAAGAAAAGGAATAAAATCTCTGATGGAAAAAAACAATAATATCATCATCTCCACAGAGAACCTTTGGAAAATCTATAAATTAGGCAAGCAAGAAGTGAGGGCTCTTTGTGGAGTAACTTTTTCTGTGAAAAAAAATGAATTCCTCTCTATAATGGGACCTTCAGGTTCTGGAAAATCAACCATTATGAATCTTTTGGGGTGTCTAGATACTCCCACCAAAGGAAAATATTATTTAAATCATAAACTTGTCAGCTCTTTGGATGATAATGAACTCGCTTATATCAGAAATCAGGAAATTGGTTTTGTCTTTCAGGTGTTTAATCTTCTATCGAGAGCCACAGCCTTTCATAATGTTGAACTACCATTGATATACAGAGGAGAAAACAAAAAATCCAGAATGGAAAAAGTAGATAGAGCTTTAAAAATGGTGGAAATTTATCAAAGAAAAGAACACCGCCCCTCTGAGCTTTCCGGCGGTGAAAGGCAGAGAGTCGCCATTGCCCGTGCTCTGGTGAATAATCCGTCCATCCTTTTAGCTGATGAACCTACTGGCAATCTCGATTCAAAGACAGGACAAGAAATTTTGAAATTATTCAAGAAGATCCATTCTCAGGGAAACACCATTATTATGGTGACCCATGATCCAATCATTGCCAAGCATTCACAAAGAATTATTTACATAAAAGACGGAATGATAGAAAAAGAGGAAAGAAGAGGAGTTTAATTATGAATTTCTTTAATCGGCTCCAAGGAGTTTTCTTTAATCCCAAGGAAACATTCCAATTGATTGCTGAGAAAGCCCCATGGAAAGATACTCTTATTGTTTTACTTATTGCCGCTGCTTTATTCACTTATCTTATTCAGCCCTATTCTCAGCAAGACAGCATCAATACTATTAAAAACAACATTGAACTCAAAGACAGAATCGGAGAAGAGCGATTCAATCGAATGCTCGACAGGATGCAGAATCCATCCAAACTACAGGTCTTCATCCAATCCTTTGTGCTGACTCCCATAGTTGTCTTGTTGGGCTTCCTCTTATCTTCAGCTGTGATCATGGTTTTAGGAAGAATGACTTCCACCCAAGGTAGATACGCACAAATATTTTCTGCTTTTCTTCATGCCAACTTTATTGATAAAATTCTTGGGGCCGGTGTTAGGCTCATTATGATTTTTACCAGTAAATCAGTCATGGGTTCCACCACAAGCCTTGCCTTATTTTTTCCTAAACTAGAAACTCTGTCCCTGAAATTCATCATATTAAGCCAGTTTGATTTTTTCCAAATATGGCTCTTTTGGGTTCTTGGCTACGGCTTGGCTTCTATATTCAAAATAAATCTCAAAAAAGCCATGTTTGTCTCTTATGGATTCTGGGTCCTTAAGAGTCTTTTAAACGTTGGCATTGGCCTGCTGAGCTTGAGTTTTATGGGATAATCCTTAAAGGATCTGTTTGACATAATTTTCATTCATTTATAAAGTATATTTATGGAAAAAGTGTGGCTTAGTGGAAATTTTTCTGACTCTCCTTTACCAAACCTTCTGTTCCGAATCTGGAAATCTGAAAGAACAGGTCGTTTCGATATCAAAAAAGAAAAAATTGAGAAAAAAATTCATTTTTCAGAGGGAAATATTGCCTTTAATGCTTTGAATCTTGACAACAAAAGTTTTTTTGCCTTTTTGCAAAACGAAAAACAACTCCAGCCTTCCGATACAAAAGAGTGTGAAAAATATGCAAAGTCCAAAAAAATTTTTCCCTTAAAGGCCATAACTGAGCTCAACATCATTTCCTCTTTGGAATTATGGAATCTTCTGGAAATCTTTTTGATAAATGAGACTCTTCCTCTCTTTGATTGGCCCAAAGCCAAATACTTTTTCGATCCAGCCCAAGAAATCAATACTTCAGATACCCTGGTTTCTGTATCCCCCCTAAAAATCATCCGAAAAGGTATATATCAGATGAAAAACACAGATATAATTCATTCTCATATACCTTCACCTGAAGAAACCATTCATACTTATCCCAATAAATCTTTTCTGACGGCAGACCTCAATCCAAATGAACGATATGTTTTCAATATAATCGGGAACAAAATAAAAATAAGCCAGCTTTATAAACTTTGTCAAATGGGAAGAAATGAAATAAACAGAATCCTTTACTTATTCACAATCTTGAGATTAACGGGTCCTCCTCACAGGTCTTTAGATTCCATGACTCAGGAATTATCTCAAGTCGAACTTCACAATATTCTAGAATCATTCAACAAAAAATGCATCTATATATTCAAATACATCTCAAAAGAAATCGGTCCTGTTGCCTTGAGTGTTCTTGAAAAATGCCTTAAAGACATAAAAACAAACCTCCCCCCCCAGCTCCAGAATATCAATATCTCACAAGATGGAACAATAAATATAAACTCCACTCCCTCAACTAATCCCAGTCTCCCAGGTGAAATCAAACTAGAGGAATTCCTGAGCGCCTTAAACGAAATATTGGTTTCAGAGCTATTAACCGTAAAAAAGACTCTTGGAGATGAGCATGAATCTAATGTGGCGAAAAATTTAAAGAATATAGGAAAATGGAATATAAAAAAAATCAAATCCTAGGTCTCTTAATCCTTATCACTTTTCTGGCCATACTGCTTATAATCAAAATTGGACTATAAAGCAAAAAATCTTCTGGTTATCATGGGCCCCACTTGTGTGGGGAAAAGTGAAACAGCCTTAAAATCTGCCCTCCATTTCAACGGCGAAATAATAAACTGTGACTCTATGCAGGTTTATAAAGGCTTTAACATCGGTACGGATAAAATATCTCCTGAAAAAAGAAAAGGTGTCCCCCACCACCTGATCAGTATCATAGAACCATCCACCCAGTTTACAGCGGCTGATTTTGTGAACTTTTCTCTAAAATCCATTGAATCGATTCAAAAAAAGCAAAAACTTCCTATCATCACAGGTGGAACAGGTCTCTATATTAAAGCTCTCCTAACAGGCTTATTCCCAGAAAAACAAAAACGTATCTCTATACGCAACCAACTTGAGAAAGAGGCTAATGAATTCGGGCTTAAAAAGCTGAGGGATGAACTTAAAAAAGTCGACCCTGGCTATTTTCATAAAATAGGGAAGAACGACCGATTGAGAATAATCAGGGCTTTAGAAGTATACCGCGCCACAAAAAAACCCATATCCAAACATTTTCTTGAAACCCGATCATTCACTAAAGATTTTAATGTCATAAAAATAGGACTTATTATTGATAGAAAAACTCTTTACAAAAGAATCGAAGCCAGGGTTGACAGAATGTTTGAAAAAGGTATAGTTGAAGAAGTTCAGGAGTTATTAGAATCAGGGATTAAGGAAAGCTTTCCTCCTTTTAGAGCCATAGGATACAAACACGTACTTGAATACTTGAAAAATAAAATAACTTTAGAAGAAGCTATCAATTCCACAAAAAAAGCCACTCGTCATTATGCCAAACGTCAAATCACCTGGTTCAAAAAGATGGAAGGAATCAACTGGTTTTCTCCCTATGATTATCCTTCCATAAAAAAGCATATATCAGACAGCCTTGCAAAATGGAAAAAGCAATAATCATCAATTTATCGACAAACAAAAAAGAAAAAGAGACCTCTGAAGAATCTTTAGAAGAACTGAGGGGACTTGTCCATGCAGCAGGAGCTAAAACCTTAAAAAAGGAGTATCAATACAGGCAAAATATAAATCCTAAATTTCTCATTGGAGAGGGTAAAGCAGAGGAACTGAAGGAAATCAAAGACAGCTTGGAGGCTGACTTAATTGTATTCGACCAAATTTTATCTCCTGTGCAGCAGAACGCTCTGGAGGAAAAAATTCAGTGTAAAGTCATTGACAGAACTCAGCTTATTCTAGATATATTCGCCCAGCGAGCTCACAGCAACGTAGGCAAACTTCAAGTAGAACTCGCCCAACTCAATTACATGCTTCCCAGGCTAACTGGTAAAGGAACAGCCCTGTCACGATTAGGAGGAGGTATAGGAACTAGGGGCCCCGGAGAGAAAAAACTCGAGGAGGACCGGCGTAGGATAAAGGACAGAATATCTAAAATAAAGAAAGATATAAAAAAAATTCAAAAACAGCGTCTGGATCAAAGAAAAAAACGAAAAAAAGGGCCCATTCCTATGGTCTCCATTGTGGGTTATACCAATGCCGGTAAATCGACCTTATTCAACTTTCTGACTCATGAGAAAAAATATGTTTCCTCCCGACTTTTTGCCACCCTTGATCCAATCATCCGTCGAGTGAGTCTTTCTGACGGAAGTTTCTTTTTTATAAGCGATACAGTGGGCTTTATACGAAATCTTCCTGTCGAACTAAAAACAGCATTCCAAGCCACCCTTGAAGAAGTGAATGAGGCTGACTGCATATGCCATGTGATCGATCTCACCTCAAACCAAACTTCCAGCCAGATAAAAGCCGTTGAAAAAACTCTGTCGGAAATAGGAGTGCAAGATATTCCAGTGATAAAAGCATACAATAAAATCGACCTTTTGGATAACAAAGAAGAGCTTTTAGCTAAAAACAATGATCTTCATTCAGAATATGTCTACATTTCTGCTGAACAGGGAATGGGGATGGAATGCTTAAAGGAAAAAATAAGTTCAACTGTTTTCAGAGGCCTTGAAAAATTTGATCTCTGTATCCCTAAATCAAAAAAAAATTTAATTCACTCTTTCCCTAAATGGTCAATTGTGTTAAAAAAAAGAGAAAATAGTGATAGTTTTCTATTAAAAATATTAGCTGATCCAAAAAAAATGATGAACTTTTTACCCTTTATACAAAAAGGAGAAAAAAATTGGTGAAAAATAAAATTCTCATTTCTATATTTATTCTAATTCTTATGTGGTCTTGTCAGATTGAACAAATCCCAACTCCTCAAATATACACAGGAACCCTTCCCCAAACAAAAATATCTGAACTTTCCCTGGATGAAAGAATAATCATTGAAGAAGCTTGGGGTGATATAAAGGAGGGAAACGGAAGAAGAGCCATAAATCAGATCTCAAAGCTCAGCCCTGAAAATCCTTTTTACTCTATCATCACAGCCTATGCTTATTTCATGCTAAATGACAATCAATTAGCAGAACAATACTTTAAATCAGCTATTGAAAACAATCCGGAAATGATCATCGCCCATTTAGGACTGGCTCAGCTTTATGATAAAACCCAAAGGGATGAGCTTGCTTTTACAGAATATAGAGAAGTATTGAAAAATGAACCGGAACATACTTGGGCAAAACCAAGATATATGGAAATCAAAAAAGAAAAAACTGAAGCCGCTCTTCAACAGGCAGAGAGCCTAAAAAAGCAAGGTGATCTGTCTGCCAGTGAAAGAGCTTATCTTAAAACTCTTTATTACTCTCCTGAATCTATCAAAGCACACACAGCTCTCGCCGAAATATACAGTGAACAAAAAAATTATGAAAGGGCTCTAGTCCATCTAGATACTTTACTCTCCTACCAGCCAGAAAACACAAAATTCCTCAAATCTTACGCTGAAGCATTATTCCATGAGGAAGAATTAAAAAAGAGCCTGGGGGCATATAAAAAACTTAAAAAGTTAACTCCTGAAGATCAAGAGATAGACAAACGTATTGAACAATTGAAAAACAGATTAGGTATTTTTGAGCTTCCCAGCCAATACAGCTCTATTCCATCTCGAGAAGCTGTAACTAAAGAAGACATGGCTGCCCTTTTAGGAATAAAACTTCAGGAATACATTGAAGACACAAGCAAAGAACCTCCCATAATCATAGACATTTCCACTTCCTGGGCTTCAGAATATATTCTCGATCTGACATCTATGGATATTCTTGAAATCTATCCCAACCATACTTTTAAACCAAAAAAAATAGTCACTCGAGCTGAGTTAGCAGAAATGATTTTCCGCCTCACCACCTATCTCAAGAAAAAAGGATTCACTTTGGTTCAACAAATCCCCCCTCAATCCATACAGCTCCCCGATGTTCCCCCTAATAATTTCTATTACCGACCCATTATCATGTCTCTTTCTTATGGAATCCTTAATACATCCATGGGAAGTAACTTCAATCCTGAAAAACCAGTTTCCGGACAAGAAGCGATCAAAGCACTCAATATACTGCTTTCACTAATAAAATAGCTTGAAAAATAACAAAAAAGAGGCCGTCATCACCATCCCCAATATAATTTCTATGTCCCGCCTTGCTTTGAGTCCTGTTTTTCTGTATTTCATCCTAGCCAGAAAAACCCGAGAGGCTTTCATTATTTTTATCATCGCTATTTCAACTGACTTTTTTGATGGAGCTGTAGCGAGAATTTTTAAGCAAAAGTCCCATCTCGGTGCTCTCCTCGATCCTATTGGAGACAAAGTCCTCATGACCATATCTTTTATCGTTCTTTCCATTCCCTCGATCAACAGTCCAAACAGCATACCAATCTGGCTGACCGCTGTTGTCATAGGCCGTGATATATATATAGTCCTCGGTGCTGTGATGGCTTTTAAACTTATCGGCCGAAAAAAATTCCCTCCCACTGTCACTGGCAAAACAAGCACAGTCTTTCAAATGGCCGTGCCTCTGTCTGTACTCTTCTTCAACATGATCCATATGCAAAGTAAGTTTTTACTGCCCTTGTTTCTCTTTACTTTAATCATCACTATCATTTCAGGAATCCAATACACCTGTATCGGAATAAAATGGCTCCATGAATCTAAATCTGAGGCTGATAAGAGAAAATAAACCAATCGAATCTAAGATATTTTCAGGCTTTTCTGTCTATAAATCCTCTGCGAAGGGTTTTCCATAATATCTTTAAATCAAGAAACAAAGACCAATTTTGGATATAATAAAAGTCATACTCAAGGCGTTTGTCAAAATCAGTATTCTGTCTTAAACCATGAACTTGGGCCCACCCTGTTATACCTGACTTCACTTTATGCCTTAACATGTACTTAGGCATTTTTTCTCTGAGTTTCTCAACAAAGATTTGTCTCTCTGGCCGGGGTCCAATAAGGCTCATCTCCCCCAACAAAACATTTATAATCTGAGGAAGCTCGTCAATACTGAATTTCCTTAAGTATTTTCCGACTCGAGTGACTCTAGGGTCGTTAGGCTTGCACATGACCGGTCCAGTTTTTTTCTCTGCATCCACCACCATTGTCCTGAACTTATGCATCACAAATTTCTTCCCATCCAGGCCCACTCTTTCTTGATGGTACAGCACAGGTCCTTTGGAGTCCAACTTGATTATAACAGCCGTGATAATCAATAGAGGAGTGAGCAAAAGCAGCAGAATGAATGACACGAAGACATCTATGCTCCTCTTCACAAAAAGCATCACCCCTCTCATGGGAGGTTCATCTATGCTTATCACAGGAAATCCATCCAAATCTTCTATTCGGGCCTGTAGAGTCAACAGTTGGAAGAGATCAGGTATCAATCGAACATTGACCACGTATTTATTGACAACTTCCAATATTTCTACAATCTTGGGATAGTTATTTAAATCAAGAGCCACATAAACATCAGAAATATTTTTGTCTTTAATCACATCGGCTAGGTCCTCAAGAGATCCCAAAACCTCTATTCCCTCTCCTATAGGGATGACCTCTCCTTTTTTCTTTTCGTCATCCAGAAAACCTTTGACTTCAAATCCCAGGTCCCTGTATTTATAAAGCTTCTGTGCAATAGTCTCCCCCATCTTGCCAGCACCCACAATAAGGATACTCTGTAGATCCAATCCCCGGGCGTAGCGCCGTTTCATGAAATAATATATCTGATTTCTCAAAAAAGAAAGAACAAATATAACGCTGATAAAATAAACTCCCAGAAAACCATGGGAAAGCTTGAAATTAATCTGGAACAAAGGAGCAGGTCCCTGACTATAGGCATTGAGATAATTCAGGAATCCCATCACAATAACGATGGTAAAAACCGTGTTTATAGTGATCAGGAAAAAATCTTCCACTCCTGTCCTTTTGAGACGGGTTCTGTAAAATCCCTGGAGAAAAAATATGGACATGTGAATGAGAAGAAACACAGGAAAAATAAGAATATACGATTTGATGGGGGGGATCCCTTTCAATGGATTTACCGGAATAATGTATCCATAAAAACGAAATCCATAAGAATAAAAATAAGAAATGAGAATCCCCACTATGTCGCTGAATACGTAAAGACCGATGAGCTTAGTTCTATATTTCTTAATCATTTCTTATTTTTAAAATCATCCCATTTTTCTTCTAGATATGAAGAGATTTTTTGTTTGAAATTGTTTCTTGAATATTTAAGTGCATTTTTCCTTATTTCAGTCTTATTAAATGGCAACTTTTTAAACTTGTCAAGCACGCTCAACAGGTTCTCGACATTTAATTTTTTAAAGAATAATCCGGTTAAGCCTGAAACAACTGTTTCTGTCGCCCCACCACGGCCATAGGCAATAACAGGAATCCCACAGGCTTGGGATTCAAGCGAATTGATCCCAAAATCCTCTTCACCTGGCATAATAAGTGCGTTGGCTCCTTGATAAATTTTGAGAAGCTCCTGGGGTGAAACCTGTCCTAAAAATTTTATGTTGTTTTTAGCCTGCTTTTTTAATCTTTTATAGTCAGGCCCCGTTCCCACAACATTAAGAGTCTCTCCTGTCCTGTTGAACGCCTCCACAGCCAGATCAATTCTTTTATAGGGCACTAGAGCCGAAACAATAAGATAATAGTTTTTTGACTGTTCCCCGGGTCGGAAAAATTTTACATCCACCGGAGGATGAACCACATCTGATTCCCTACGATAGTATTTATGTATGCGGCCGGAAACTGTTTTAGAATTAGCAATGAAATGATCGACTCTTCGGGAGGAAGACTCGTCCCAAATCCTTAACCAATGGATTATGGGCGGAATCAACATCCTTGAAAAAACATTTAACCTCTGCCTTGAAAAATAAGAAAAATACTGATTCCATGCGTATCTCATAGGAGAATGAATATAACTTATATGGAGGGCATCGGGTCTGGGTATAACTCCTTTGGCAATACAATGAGAGCTCGAAACAATCATATCATAACCTTGGAGGTCAAAGAGTTCGGCACCTACAGGATATAAAGGTAAATAAAACCGGTACTTATTTTTAAGAAAAGGCATTTTCTGGATGAAACTTGTGACGATTCTTTTCTCTTCAATCTCTTTTACTTGGCTTCCCGGGAAATGAAAAAGAGTAAAAATAGGAGCCTTTGGGTATATCTCTGACAAAACCTCCAGAACTTTTTCTCCGCCTCTCCTTCCGGTAAGCCAGTCATGCACTAAAGCAACTTTCTTATTGTCCATTGGAAATGATTATAAAAAGGGACTTCACTATTGTCAACGAATCTGATAGATCCTTTTAATTTTGGGACCCCCTGATTTGATGGAACAATTTGACATAAAGGTCTTGAATCTTATGAACCATGTTTGAGATAGAATACTTATCCTTCACACTCCTGTAAAAATCCCTCCCCATCTTCTCAGCCCATTCTTGGTTTTTCAACAACCTCATCACAGCCTCTGCCAATTCCTCAGGTTTTTTGGGGGATACAAGCATCCCCGTCTTTTCATTTTTAATCATCTCCCTTATCCCATCCACCTCTGTGCCGACCACAGGTTTTTTTAAAGCAGCTGCCTCCAACAGCACATAAGGAAGCCCTTCCCATAAGGAAGGAAGCACGAATACATCCATTCCAGATATAAGACTAGGAATGTCCTTTCTTTCCCCCAGAAAATAGATCATGTTATTTGTTCCGAGTCTTTTATTGAGGCTTTCTAATTTTCCTCTAAGTGGTCCGTCTCCAATCACTAATATCTTTAATCCAGAATATTCCCTTCTCATCTCAGCTCCTGCTTTCAGCAGAAGAGGAATATTTTTTTGTCGATGAAGTCTGGCAACTGTTCCGATCACCGGGCCTTTTCTCACTTTATCTTCGCTGTTCTGAGTCACTCCTTGTCTTTCTAATAATTGAAAATCAATCCCATTTTCTATTAATTTCATTTTCTTTTTGGATGCCAGTTTGAACTTCCTTCCTTTTTTAATGTCAGCTCGGGATACAAAGATAACGGCATCTGTAAATCTTGAAAAAACCTTTTCTAAAAAGATATACACGTACCTTAAAAAAATATTCCTATAGTAAAGATAGTGGACTCCGTGCAGGGTGTGAACCACTGCCAATCGAGCTTCTTTTCGAGCGGCCCATCTTCCATAAAATCCAGCCACTCCTCCATGAGTATGAATGATATCAAATTTATTTTGTCTCAATACGGCCTCTATTTCCTTTATAGGTTTTTTTTGAAAGCGCTTGTTCATGGATACCGGATAATGAGAAACATTCCTCCTCTTGACCTCATCCACTAAGTATCCTTGAGGATTGGAACAAACAGATACATCAAACCGATCTTTATCCAGATATTCAATCAGACTCAGAAGGTTTTTTTGGCCTCCTCCCAGAAATGTTTTGTCTATGACTTCTAATACTTTAATCTTTTTCATCCCTGCTTTCTTAATAATCTGAAGAATCGAATTCTGTCTTTTAAATTTTTATTCTTTTTGAAGAAACCCTGAAATAAAACAAAAACAAAATTTATACTGAGAAAGACCTGAAGCAGAAAAAAAGAAAAAGCAGGGCTGTGCTTTCGATAAAAATAAATCTGGCTTTTTCTATAATAAAACCGGCTGTTGAGCTTTCTTTTTTTGGTGCTTGCTCCTCCTTCATGAAAGACCTTTGCTTCCGGCTGATACACCAGCCTCCGCCCCTCTTTTCTTATTCTCTTGCATAGGTCTATATCCTCAAAGTAGAGAAAAAACTTTTCATCAAACATCCCTGCCTTTTTCAAAACCTCTTGAGTCGACATAAAGCACGCAGCGCTCAGCCATTCGACGTCTCTTTTTTTACCATTTTTTTTGAGTTGATACTTGTAGAAACGATTTAGAAATATCTTTTTGAGGGCTTCAGAAAAAAAATTGACTCTGCCTCCAAATGATACTTGGACATCATTCTTATTGTTGATCAAAGCTGGTCCTACTCCCCCAATATCAGGACTTTTCTTTATTTCGGCTAAAAGTTTTTTTATGGAATTGGAATACAACCTAGTATCCGGATTTATAATGAGAATATAATTTCCTGAGCCGGCTCTTAAGCCCTGATTATTCGCTTTTGAAAAACCCAGATTCTTATGATTTCGCAGTAAACAGATATCTGGATGATTCTTCTGTAATATCTCTGCGCTCCCATCTGTTGAATGGTTATCCACCACAATGATCTCACTTTTTATTCCCTGTATGCTCTCTTTTATGGAATCCAAACATTTTAAAATATAGTCTTTTCCATTATAGTTAACCAGAATAACAGAGAGGATGATATTCTCTTTATCCTTCACTTCCTGCCTCGCTGATATATGTTTTGAATTCTTCGGCTACTCTATCCCAAGAAAAATATACTCTTTTTATATTGAAAGCACTGAGCCGCGAGTTGACCTTCTCTTTATCAGTCAAGGCTTGTTTTAAGTGATCTCTAACTTCTTCTATATCCGGATTCTTAACCATGATAGAAAAATCTGGATAAACTTCAGATAAAGCACTTTTCCTTAACAGCACAGGAATTGTACCGCAGGCTAAAGACTCAAGAGGAGGAAGTCCAAATCCTTCATATTCAGAAAGATATGAAAACACATCCAAAGAAGACAAATAGACCGGAAGCTCAGACTCTGGAATACTTTCTTCCCAGATAATCCAATTCTCATTGAGAATTTCTTTGATGTCCTGGGGAGGATAAGTCAAGTCTTTTCCCACTACATAGAGAATGACCTCAGGAAATTCTTTTCTTAAAAGTCTCACTGATTCAACCAAGAGAGGTATATTCCTTCTATTAAAAATAGAACCTAAATATCCTATTATTTTTCTCCCTTTTAATCCTTTTTCTTTTTTCCATTTTAAAATCTCCTCTTCTTTGGCTGGCTTAAATCTTTCTCCGATTCCTAAGTATATCACCTTGATTTTATTAGGAGACATAGAAAAACAGCGGACTATTTCTTTTTTGGAAAATTCAGACAAGGTCATTATCAATGAGGCTTTACGGAGACTTCTTTTCACTAAATATTTTCTCTTTAATCTCTCTCTTTTTGGAAACCAATCTGGATGAGAGGCAAATGAAACGTCGTGCTCAAAAAGAATAGACTTTGACTTGAAAAAAAAAGGGAGAGTGTAATTGGGAGCTATGAGCAGGTCTGGATTTTTTTCCTTTAATTCTCTAAAAAAAGCTCCATTCTGCCACCTGAAATACCCTTTATCTTCAGGAAGAATAACCTGTTTTATATTGGTGCATTTTGAAAAATCTTTAATTTTTTGGCGGGTATAAGCAAGAAAATCATGGCTTTCCCTGTTGCATAAAGAAAGCAGAATATTATGAATAACTCGTCCAACTCCGGTCAGCCCTTCAGTCACCTCATAACAGTCAACAGCTATTTTCAATCTCTTTTTAATCCCCTTCGTTTTATTCTTTTATTTCTCTTCATATACCTTATGATAAAAGCTTAAGGTGTTTCTGGCAGTTTTAGCCCAATCAAAGTCTTTGGCTCTTTTTTTGCCTGATTCAATAAACTTTTCTCTTAAATCATCATCCTTGAGTAACTTTAAAATGGCAGCTGCCATTTCCTGGGGCTTATCAGGATCAAAATAAAGGGCAGCCTCCCCTGCAATCTCAGGCAAAGCCGCTCTGTTTGAAGCAACCACCGGCATTTCACTGATCATTGCCTCAAGAAGGGGAAGTCCAAAACCCTCACAATAGGAAGGAAATGCAAAGATAGTCCCAACTCTGTACAGACGTTTTAGATCCCTTAAAGAAAGATAATCTAAAATCTTTATCCATGAATGGAGGTTCTCATTTTTGACAGCTTTTTTCAAAGCAGGGAAGTCACGCCCCCTTCTCCCTGCGATAACCAAAGATACATCTGATTCCTTACTGCGAACAATTTTAAATGCTTTAATAAGATTCAACAGATTCTTCCTTGGATCCATGGCTCCAACAAAAACAATGACTCTGGATGAGAGAGAATGAGATTTTCGAAAATTATTTATTTCTTCTAAAGATATATCAGAACTAAATTCAGGATCTACTCCATGATAAATGACTTTTATTTTTTCTTTATTTATCTCAAATCTTTCTAAAATCTGTTTTTTTATACAATGTGATACCACGATCACACCATCAGAAACTTGAAGAGATTTGTGTATATTTTTATAAAAAAATTTTCTAGCCTCCTTATTAGCCATATAAGGAAAATCCATAAAAAATAAGTCATGAACCGTTATAATGGTTTTTCCCCTGGTGGGACAAATTAATGGAGTGGGAGAGTGAGTCAGATCAATGTTAGTCTTAAAAAAAGAATCCAGAGGAGGCCATCCAAGTCTATACCAAAAAAAGTTCAATAACTTCACAGGGTAATGAAAATCACGAAAATGCATTTTATTTATAATCGGAATTTTAGAGGGGGAAAATCTTTGTTTTAAGGAGGACGAAAAAAGATAGTAATCATTTTCCATATCAATATTAGACAGAGAAAAAAGCAAGTTTTTGATATAAGTGCCAACCCCTGTCTCGTACTTAAGAAAAGGCCGCAGGTCGATACCTATCTTCATTTTGGCTAAATGTATTCTCTATTCCCTTAAATGTCAAGCGCATCACAAAAGAATTCAGCCCCTGCCCTTCCCCTTATCAGTCAAATAAACTCTCTCGCAAAATAGGAGATGATCACACCTCTGCGTCTTGCTTCTCGTCCAGAGGGGTGTTATTATTTGAAAATTGGAGTCTTTTATGACAAAACTTGAAAAAGTCAACAACAGAATAAACAAATACCGTAATGAAATGGTCGATATGCAGATTAAGTTATGCTCGATCCCAGCTATAGCCCCGATTAATGGAGGGGATGGAGAAGCTAAAAAAGCAGAGGCTATCTTAGAGCTATTGAAAGAGATGGAATTGGACAGTATAAAGGTGATTAAAGCTCCAGATATTGACGCCCCCTCCGGATACAGACCTAATATAATAGCCTTTCACAAAGGCGAAAGTTCTGCTAAGACTATATGGATTATGACGCATATAGATGTGGTTCCCCCAGGCGAACCAGCTTTATGGAGAGGCAATCCTTTTAAAGCTTATGTTGAATCAGGGAAAATATATGGAAGAGGAGTGGAAGACAATCAGCAGGACATGCTCGCTTCTATTTATGCCGTAAAGGCCTTTCAAAAAGAAAGCATAAAACCAAAATTTGATGTGGGGCTCCTTTTTGTTTCTGACGAAGAAACCGGAAACAAAAAAGGCATAGGATACTTAATGAAAAATTCAAATCCTTTTAGGAAGCAGGATTTAATCATTGTCCCAGGCTTTGGAAATAAAAACGGAACCATGATTGAAATTGCCGAGAAAAGCATATATTGGTTAAAAGTAAAAACGATTGGAAAACAAACTCAGGGCTCTACTCCAGAAAAAGGAATAAATAGTCTTAAAGCCGCTGCTTTTCTTATCACAGAACTCACCCAGCTTTACAAAATATTTCCCGAAAAAGATTCTATTTTTTCTCCTCCCACTTCAACATTTGAACCCACTAAAAAAGAGTCAAATGTACCTAACATCAATACTATCCCCGGAGAAGATGTTTTCTATATGGACTGCCGTCTCATCCCTAAACACAATATGGATCGAGTCAAGAAAGAAATCCAAAAAATCGCCAAAAGGACAGAAAAAAAATGCCATGTAAAAATAGTCATAGAAGACGTCCAAAAAGATCCCGCCTGCACCAAAACATCCTTAGAAGCTCCTGTGGTTAAATGTTTAAAAAAAGCCATTAAAGATATTTATGGGAAAAAGGCAAAACCCATCGGCGTGGGAGTGAGAACAGTGGCTTCCATTTTACGTAAAGCTGACTATAAAGCTGCCTGTTGGTCTAAAATAGAAGAGACCGCTCATCAACCGGACGAATACTGTTTGATAGACAACATGGTGGGAGACGCCAAAGTGTTCGCTCATGTATTACTTCAAGATTCCTAATATTCCTTTTCTGGAATAACGCTTAAACATTTTTCTTGCTGTCATTATGGTATTTAAATGAATGGAAACAACATCATTGACATCCACAGCATAACCCCCGGCAAAAAGTATGACCACAGGACATTCTCTTTTTTGAGCATTTTCTATAACAATCTGATCTCTTTTTTCAAGACCTTTAAAGGTTAGGTTCAAGTCGCCCAGCCTATCTTTTCTATAAGGATCAGCCCCCGCTAGATAATATATCAATTCAGGTTTGTACTGATCATATATACGGGGAATATGATGGCTTAAGTTTTCAATATATTCTTCATCTCCATCTCCAGACCATAAACCTACGTCTAAAGAGCTGGTGGCTTTTTCAGCAGGATAGATATCCATCTGGTGGATGGAAAAAGTGAAAGCATAATCCTTTCCTTTTAAAATAGCTGCAGTGCCGTTTCCCTGATGAACATCGCAATCAACCACCATGGCCTTCTTTATTTTTTTTTCAGCTTTCATTTTCTCCGAAGCTATGGCTACATCATTTAAAACACAAAAGCCTTCGCCATGGTCAGAAAATGCGTGGTGAAATCCTCCTCCAATATGGACGCACATCCCCTCTCTTAGGGCTGCTTCAGACGCTCTTATGGTTCCTCCTGCGGTGAGAAAAAAGAATTTTATAGCCTCTCTAGAAAATGGAAGCTCTAAGGCCATCAGCTCAGAAGAGGACAGCCTGCCTGACTTTATTTTTTTCAGATATTTGGGAGAATGAACTCTTAGCAAGTCCTCATCATCAGGAACATAAGGTTCAATAAAATTCTTTTTTACCGCTCCTTTTTTCAGCAGTTTTTCATAGACTAACCTATATTTATTGACAGGAAAAACATGATTTTTAAAATTCACCATCCAATAAGATTCACTGTAAACGAACTTAAAGGGGAATTTATCCTTTTTAAGACTTTTAACTTTATCTATAAGTCCTGTCATCACCTTGCCTGACCTATTCATATTTTTTACCTTTCAGGCGAGCCTATCTTAAATTCAGATGTAGCTTGTGCTCCGTTCAGATTTTTAACGCCATTCTTCTTCATTTTTCTCGGCTCCTGCGTAACTCCCCCCGTTCGTGGGTCAGACATACTCGGAGCCCGGCTTCGCCGGATACCCTCAAAAAACTCATCAGAAGGCTAAATCTTCAATGTCGCTTCAGCCACACCTGAATTTCTTTAAGCTCTATATAATCTTGACTCGTGAATAATCCAGGTTCATATAGACCAAATAAATAAGTCTCACTTCTTATTTTCTTCCAGGGTAATCTGAGCTGCTGCTAATCTGGCGATAGGAATCTGATAAGCTGAGCAGCTGACGTAATTCAATCCTATCTTATGACAGAAAAAAACAGACCTGGGATCTCCACCATGAACCCCACATATCCCGATTTTTAATTCAGGTTTTGTTTCTCGACCCTTGTTCACCGCCCACTTCATCAGCTCTCCGACTCCTTCGATATCAACTGTGGTGAAAGGATCGTCCTTCCAAATGCCGTGGGTTAAATAATGATTGATGAATGAAGCGCCGTCATCACGGGATATACCAAAAGTAGTCTGGGTTAGATCATTGGTGCCAAAAGAAAAGAAATCTGCTTCTCGAGCCACTTCATCCGCTGTTATGGCTGCTCTAGGAATCTCTATCATTGTTCCAACGGTATAGTCGAATTTAACATCATATTTCTTGATTAATTTTTCAGCCACATCAATGATTATTTTTTTCTGATTGGAAAACTCATTGACGGAACCGATCAAAGGCACCATGATCTCAGGAAAAACATCCTCACCTTCAGACGCTAATTGACAGGCTGCTTCAAAAATAGCCGAGGCTTGCATTTCAATTATTTCCGGAAATGTAATTCCTAAACGGCAACCTCTATGACCCATCATAGGATTGAATTCGGATAAAGCCTTGACCCTCTCCAGTAACTTTTCCTTTTCTTCAATCTTTTCGTTATTCTTGGTTCCTGACCGCTTCAATTCAGCAATCTCCAGCATCAGGTCTTCTTTATTGGGCAGAAATTCATGAAGAGGAGGATCCAATGTCCTGATGGTCACTGGGTTTCCTCCCATGGCTTTAAACAGATCATAAAAATCCTCTCTTTGAAAGGGAAGCAGTTTTTCTAAATACTTGCGTCTGTCTTCTTCTGATTCCGACAGGATCATATTCTTTATAAAAGGAAGTCTATCTTTCTCAAAAAACATGTGTTCTGTTCTGGTTAATCCGATACCCTCTGCTCCAAAGGCAAAAGCCATTTTAGCATCCTCCGGCGTATCTGCATTGGCTCTGACATTCATTTTCCTCACTTCATCTGCCCACCCCAAAAATTTGGTAAAATATTGAAAGATATCTGACTCTTCTGGCTTTATATCTCCTCTTATAACCTGGATGATTTCTGAGGGCCGGGTTTGAATTTCCCCCAACATGACTTCACCCAAGGCTCCATCGATTGAAATCGAATCTCCCTCTTTTACGGTCTCCCCTTTAACTTTAAAATGCTTTACTTCTTCATTCAAAGATATGTCTCCGCATCCCACTACTGCTGGTTTTCCCATCTGTCTGCCGACCACAGCGGCGTGGGAGGTCATTCCGCCTGTGGCTGTCAAGATCCCCTGAGAAGCGCTCATTCCATGGATATCATCGGGAGATGTCTCATCCCTCACCAGGATCACTCTCTTTCCCTCTGCTTTCCATTCCACAGCCTCATCCGAAGAAAAAACAACTTGTCCGGCAGCAGCTCCAGGAGAAGCGGCAAGACCTTTAGCCAGGACTTCGTATTTCTCTTTTTCCTTGGGATCAAAAACAGGATGGAGGAGCTGGTCTAAGGCAGAAGGCTCCACCATCATCAAAGCTTCCTCTTTTGTGGCGATTCCTTCCTCCACTAAATCAACCGCTATCTTTATCGCAGCCTGTCCGGTTCTTTTTCCATCTCTAGTCTGGAGCATATAAAGTTCATTTTCCTGAACGGTGAATTCAAAGTCTTGTACGTTGTGGTAATGTTTTTCCAGCTGCTCTGTCACTTCTAAAAGCTGTTTATAGACTTCAGGCATATCTTTTTCCAGTTCTTTTAAGGGAGATGGAGTCCTGACACCAGCGACCACATCTTCACCTTGAGCGTTGATAAGGTATTCTCCATAGATTTCTTTTTCTCCTGTGGCTGGATCTCTAGTAAAACCGACTCCGGTGGCAGAAGTGTCTCCAAAGTTGCCAAAAATCATAAGCTGGATATTCACAGCTGTTCCTAAATCGTCCGGAATATGATGTATGTTCCGGTAGGTGACAGCGCGGGGATTGTCCCATGAACTGAACACGGCTGATATAGCTAAAAACAGCTGCTCTTTGACATCCTGAGGAAATTCTTTTCCTGTATTATCTTTGATAATCTTTTTGTATTCATTCAATATTTCTTCTAGAGTCTCTTCTGGGAGCTGTGAATCAACCTGGATGTCCTTCTCCTTTTTTTTGGCTCTCAATATATGTTCAAACTTTTTCTTGGGAATCTCCAAAACCACATCTCCGAACATTTGGATCAATCTTCGGTAACAATCTAAAGCAAACCGCCTGTCATTGCTTTTCTGGGCCAATCCTTCCACGGTTTCATCATTCAAACCCAAATTCAAAACGGTATCCATCATGCCAGGCATTGAAAACTTGGCTCCTGAGCGAACAGAGACCAGCAAAGGATTTTGTTTATTTCCAAACTTTTGGTCTGCTGTCTTTTCTAATCTTTCTAGGTTTTTGAGGATTTCCTCTTTAACTTCTTCAGGAAGTTTATTTCCTTTTTCCAAAAATAAAGTACATACATCTGTAGATACTGTAAATCCTGGAGGAACTGGGAGTCCTATTCCAGCCATTTCTGCCAGATTCGCTCCTTTGCCACCAAGGAGCGCTTTCATATTTTTATTGCCTTCCGCGCGATCCTTTTCAAAAAAATAAACATATTTTTTAGCCAATTTTACCTCCTTTTTCAATCAAACTGCCTCTCTGAATAACACAATGATTCCACTTATATAGTTTTTTTGCCTTGTTTCAGAATTCTTGACAAAAAGAATTCTTATCAAGACCTACCTGTATCTTATGAATGTGATATCAACCTTGCCTGCAGTTATCCAACCAACTGCTGGTTAAGATTATGGGATTAAATACAGTGTTCTCCTATTTTAAAGAACTCTTTCACTCAGGTCAAATATTTAAACTAAAGTGTAAGCATTTCCAAAACCGTGATCCAGGTGATGTATGATGTTTATTAAGGGGAGAGGGCGAGGGATGAGGAATCCCCTGTGAGGGCGGAGCGGGCATGGTTCCTCTTTAGAGGAGAGCGAAGCCCGAACCGGGAGAGAGATTCATCGCTGGTGAATCGAGCGGGTGACGAATCCCTTGCCCTTCCCCTTATATGTCAAATGAAATTTACCACGGTTTTGGAAAGGCTTGCAACTAAAGTGTTTCCAACTGAAGTCCCAAAATAAATTGACTCATCAACGTCGACTTCTTAATGGTTCAGATCAAAATAAGGACATATATTTCTTCAGCCCTTCTTTAAACACTTTTATAGCTCTTTTTAAATTTTCTTCCTTGAGCACATAGGCAATTCTAACTTCATCCTTTCCTTTCCCAGGAGAGCAGTAAAAACCCTGGGCCGGGGCTACCATAACAGTTTCATTCTCATACCTAAAGTCAGTCAACATCCAGCGAACGAAATGCTCGCTGTCTTTTATGGGAAGCCTTACAATAATATAAAAGGCTCCTTGTGGTTTATGCATCACAATGCCAGGCATGTCCTTTAACCCTTCAAACAAAATATCTCTTCTCTTTTGATATTCCTTTCTTACTGGTTCAAAATAGTCGACTCCCATTTGATAAGCGGCTAAAGCTGCCTTCTGCTCTATAGTAGGAGGACAAAGCCTGGCTTGAGCAAACTTCAGGATTCCATTATAGACTTCAGGATTCCTGGTTATGACTGCCCCTATTCGCGCTCCGCAGCAGCTAAAACGCTTGGAAATGCTGTCTACAATGATAGCTCTATCTTTGATCTCTTCATATTCCAATATGCTTTTGTGGCTGTTTCCGTCATACACAAATTCTTTATAAACCTCATCAGCAATGATAAATAAATCGTGCTTTTGAGACAGAGCCACCACTCTGTCTAATTCCTCTTCAGTATAAACTGTGCCGGTGGGATTATTGGGAGAACACAGTAAAATCGCTCTTGTTTTTGGAGTGATGGTTTGTTCTATTTCTCTCTCAGAAGGCAGTCTGAATCCATTTTTTACATCCAGAGTCAAGGGAACTATTTTCACATTGGCAAAAGCCGCATACCCATTGTAGTTGGTGTAAAAAGGCTCAGGAATGATAATCTCCTCATTTGTATCAGCCACTGCAGAAAAAGAAAAATGGATGGCTTCTGAACCCCCAATAGTGATGATCACATTTTCATGATTTATGGGAATATTATAGGCATTGAAATACTTGGCTATAGACTTTCTTAAATCCAGAAGACCCTGAGCAGGACCATATTCCAGCACTTCTTCTCGTGCATTTTTGAAGGCGTCCCATACAGCATCAGGAGTTTCAATATCAGGCTGGCCAATATTAATGAAATAAACCCGGACCCCTTCTGAAATAGCTTGGTCTGCATATGGTTTTAGTTTTCTAATGGGAGATGCTTGAATTTCCTGGGCACGTTTAGAAATATGCATGATTACCTCCCATAATGAATTATGAAGATTTTGATTATTTCAAAAAGGCTCATTGATGTCAAAGTTTTTATTGCTCAAAAAAATCAATTCTGGTATTTTAAATTCAACGTTAAATCATTCATGTTTAAAAACCAGGCAGCTGTAATCACCCGCAAAGAAAAATGGGGAAGTGATTATTTTCTGCTCTCTATAGAAGCCCCTGATATCGCTGGCAAATCAAAACCAGGACAATTTTTAATGGTGAGAATAACCAACAATCCTTATCCTCTTCTACGCCGTCCTTTTAGTATCCATGACCGTGATGAGAGAAACCTAGAGATATTTTTCCAAAATACAGGGGTGGGCACCTCTATTCTTAGCCAAAAACAAGAAGGGGATAAAATTGAAATACTGGGGCCTCTGGGGAATGGTTTTTATATTGAAGATGAACTCAAACAGAAAAAAACATACCTTGTCGGGGGGGGTAGGGGGATAGCTCCCTTATACTTTCTTGCTCTTGAGCTTAAAAAGAAAAATTCTGATATAAAACTGTTTTATGGAGGAAAGTCCTCCACAGATCTACCTATGGTACCCAAATTTAAAATCGAAAATATAAAGACTTTGTGTTCAACAGAAGACGGTTCATCAGAGTTTAAGGGCCTGGTCACAGATCTGTTTCAAAAAGAACTCAAGTCAAGTATTCCTTTTTTTGTTTATGCTTGCGGGCCTGAAGGTATGCTGAAAAAAATTTCTGAAATTTCCAGAGCCCACAGCATACCCGCTGAATTATCTCTTGAATCCATTATGGGATGTGGATTCGGTGCGTGCTGGGGATGTGTCAAAAAAATCAAAAAAGAGGGAAAGCCTGTGTGGTCCAAAGTATGTGAAGATGGGCCGGTGTTTAATGCCAAGGATATCATTTGGGATTGATATAAAATGGTTGATATTTCAGTTGATTTGGGATTTTTAAAACTGAAAAATCCTGTGATTGCTGCCAGCGGGACATTCGGATACGGAACAGAGTTTTCACCGTTTATCGATTTGAACCGACTGGGTGGATTTATTGTCAAAGGATTGTATTTGACTCCTAAACAGGGAAATCCCCCTCCCAGGCTTGCGGAAACAGACTGCGGCCTTATCAATTCAATAGGCCTTCCGGGGATTGGTGTGAAGAGATTTTTAAAAGAGGTTTTTCCTCAAATAAAAGGACTCCAGACAGCCATCATCATCAATATCTGTGGGGAAAACAACCAGGAATATGCTTCAGTCGCTGAATACCTCGACTCCTATGAAGAAATATCTGCCTTTGAATTAAACATTTCCTGTCCTAATGTAAAAAAAGGAGGAATTTGTCCAGCCCAAAACCCAGAGGAGACTTATGAAATCGTGAAGCTGGTGAAAAATTCCTGCTCCACTCCTGTGATCACAAAGCTGTCTCCCAATGTTGCCGACATCACAGAGATTGCCTTAAGCGCGCAGGAAGGGGGATCCGATGCCATCTCCCTGGTAAACACTTTTCTGGCCATGGGAATCGATGCCAAAACAAGAAAGCCAACTTTGGGAAATGTTTTAGGGGGGCTGAGCGGCCCTGCCATAAAACCTATCGCACTGAGAATGGTTTATCAAACAGCAAGCGCTGTTCAAATACCTGTGATCGGGATAGGAGGCATCATGACCGGAGAGGATGCGGTCGAGTTCATCATAGCCGGAGCCAAAGCCGTTCAAGTGGGAACCGCTAATTTCACCGCACCAGATTCAACTCTGAAAATAATCCGTGAGATAACCAATTTTTGTAAGGACCACCATATCAAACGAATCAAAGACCTTACAGGAACCGTGGATTTTAATTCATAAAGGCAAAGGTAAATTTATGAAACCAAAAAAAGAACAAGCAGAAAAAATAATTATTGCCCTGGATGTCCATAAAAAAAACCTTGCTTTAGATCTGGTTGAGAAATTGAAATATGTCCAGACCTTTAAGATAGGATTGGAACTCTTTATTTCAGAGGGACCTTCTATCCTCCATGAAATTCACAACCTGGGGAAAAAAATTTTTCTTGACCTCAAGCTGCACGATATTCCCAACACAGTGGCTGGAGCCATCCGATCAGGATTCAATCACAGAGTCTCTATGATAACCCTCCATGCTTCAGGAGGACTGAATATGATGAAAAGAGCGGTTAGTGAAGCTGACGAACTCTCAGCAAAAACAGGAAATCAAAAACCTCTGCTGCTTGCGGTGACCGTGCTCACCAGTCTCAAACAGGATGAACTCAAACAGATAGGGATCAGAGGAAAAACAAATGACCAGGTCGTCAATCTGGCACGACTTGCCAAAAAAGCTGAAATGGATGGACTGGTGTGCTCTCCTAAAGAAACAATGATGATCAAAAAAGAAATAGGAGGAGATTTCCTGGTTGTCAATCCTGGGATTCGACCTTTATGGGCTTCCAAAGACGACCAAAAGCGAATCACCACTCCCCGCCAAGCTGTCCAAAACGGAGCTGATTTTCTGGTTATAGGCCGTCCCGTAACCCGGGCTCCTGATCCTGAGGAAGCTTTCTTTAAGATATGTCAGGAATTAGAT
>JAWLEN010000102.1:0-8235 GCA_041686095.1 Candidatus Aminicenantota bacterium | reverse complement strand
AGGAACACTAAAAATGCGCCCCATGTGAGAAGGCTCCCGCCTTTGAGAAGTTTGATTGGATTGAGGCTGGGCTCTGAAACAAAGCGGCCCTCTGACTGGTTGTATCTCTCCGGAATCTCCCTGATCCCATCACCATCCCTATCCTCAAAAGTACTCATGTATTCAAAAAGGGTTTCCCAGTCCTTAAGCTCCTGGACCCCGGGTGTATCAGGATCAGCATCCACCCTGGCCGCGGCAAGGTCTGGAATGGGATTTCCCTGCTCATCCTTGGGCACTATTTTGAGAATATTTTTGGTGTAATCTCCCACAAACTTGATGAAAGATGAATTGTAAAAATTTGATGTGACCCTAATAAGCTCTTTATTGGAAGAAGAAGTGTCTAAAGGCGCATAGGTTCCATCCTCGTCCTCAATCAATATGTTGGTGACCCTATCAAAGATCATCCGCTTGGGATTGTAAGTCACTTTTAGTCCCGAAAACTGCAGAAAATAATCGCTCCCCTTTATGGGATAGATGGATGTGGCTACTTCAGCAGCTTTTTTTATCTCTGAGGCATAAAGAAAAAAGGTTAAAAGCGGATAGCTCATGGTATCATCCACGCCAATACCCAGGGGTTCCACCCGAAAAAGATCGGAAACACCCACCACTCCGGTCCTCCCTCTCACAATATCGCTTCGGATAAGGCCGTTAGACTGGAGCGCTATTCTCACTCTTGATGAAGGATTATCCGGATCACACACCCGTTTGTTCACAGTCCATCGGATGGCATCTGTGAGCAAGTTTCCAAGCCCGGTCTCTTTATCCTCCAGGCAGAGGTCATAAAATGTCTCAGCCAAAGGCTGATAAAAACTCAAGCCGCGGTCCTTAAGCACTTCCCTCTCCACAATCTCTTTTTTTGCCTCAATAAGAGCGCTGATCCTTTCGTCTCCTTTAATGGAGTCATTGATCTCTAAAAGATTGTAATTTTTAAATAAAACTGTCTTGTTTTCATTTAAAGCCACATCTAAAATCCCGACCTGCTTTCCATAGCTTCCTGCCTGAACAATGATGGTGCTGTTGATAAAGATAGGCTCTTCAAGCTCGGTGTGGGTGTGTCCGCTGATGATGATGTCGATTCCTGACACTTCTTGAGCCAAAATCTCGTCTTCAGATTTTTTCTTTTTATCCCAAATCCCGCTGTGAGAAAGACAGATCACAACATCAACACTCTCTTCCTCCCGAAGCTTTGAGACCATGTCTTGTGCTGTTTCGACCGCATCCCCAAAGGTCACTGGCGAGGCAAAGGGCGAGACCTCTGCCGCATCAGCTCCTAAAAGTCCAAAAAAGCCTATCTTGAAACCATTTCTTTCTAAGACCGCATAAGGTTTGATAAGCCCTTTTTTAAAGTCCTGTTCCAGAGCATCGTCTGCTTTTTCAATGGGATCAAAGATGAGATTTGAGGCGATAATCTGAGGCATTCCTCCTTTTGACTCTGCTGCCCTTAAGATGCGGGACAGTCCTTCAGGCTTTAAATCAAACTCATGGTTTCCTAGAGTTGTGAGATCAAATCCCATCTCTTTCATCAGCACAAGTTCCACCGCCTCCTCCCGGCTGATCATATGAAAAAGCGTGCCCATGAGAAAATCACCCGCATCCACCACCAGAACAGAATGATCTCTGGCCTGTTTTTCTTCTTTGATCACGGTGGCGATCCGCGCCCAACCGCCCAGGGTTTCGTCGTCATTAACAGTCTCTGGTGTGTAGTCAATGTTCGGGGAATGGCCCAAAAGGTGGGAGTGCAGGTCATTGGTGTGGATGATGGTCAGGCGTTTTTCTTCAGGCAGAGCTGAAGCCAGCGCCTGTGAAGAGACAAAAAGCAGAAAGAGCCACCCAACAAAAACAAATAAAGAAAACAGGAATGAATGTTTGGCCTTCATGAGTCAAACCTCAATTTCAAATACAGTACCGTCTTACCTGTTTACCTAATTTTTCGTCGTATGTCTAGTCGGCAAAATAACCGGAACGATGGCTGACTCTGTACTTTTTGTTTTTGACCTTGACTTCGATCTTCCTGTACTTGCCGTTGGGTATGTAGTCTTTAGGTGAATAGTAGATCAAGTAGTAATTTTCCGCTGCGGTGGCTGCTTTCTGGAAAGAAGCAAAAACATTTGCCGAGCTGTCAGCGATCCCGCCGGTGGTTGCTGATACTTCGCGAAAAGCGCTGAAAACACTGTAAGACTGGTCCAAAAACCTCACCCGGAGCGGTTTCATCCTCCCTATATCAAGGTCACCGATCACTGATGGCTTGTTGGTGACGAATAAGAAATTTATGGAGATGGAAGAATCTGAAAAAATCCGTCTGACTTTCTCCGTGTCAAAAGTCACGTCCTTTCTCAGCTCAGCGAGAGAAAAGTCATCCACACCTTCCAGAATAGGAATAATTTCTTTCTGGTAAAAAATAAAAACATGCTTTTGGCCTTCCTTGTCTTTTAAGAAATCCGAGAATGCTTTGAGATTCTGCTCATTAAAATTCTTCATGCTTTTGAGTCTTCTGGCTGCCTCAAGATACATGCTCTGTTTGAGATCGAACGGAAGTTCGATAGCGAAAACATCTTCAATCTGCTTCAAAACGTTCCTGTATTCAGAATTCCCCAAAACCAGGTCCTTCCTCAAGATGTCTACCAGTTGTTCAGAAACCCTTTCTTTGTCAAGAATGTTCAAAGATTCTTTCTTGAAATTGTAATTCTTGACCGGAGTGCTCACATAAAGGCTGTCTCCCGGAGCTATGACTCGGTCAAAGAACTCTTCCACCACATACCTCACTCTGGGAAGGTATTCATGAAGCTCAAACACAAAAACAAACTGCCTGGATATATCAGGATTGAATGTTTTTGCCCTTTCCAGTTTTTCTGCCACTGCCGTCTTTTTTATCAAATAAACCGCATCGATTTTCTGGAGCGCGCCGTCTTCATACACTTCAAAATCTTCAATACTCAGGTTGTGGATAAAAGTGCTGCCCTTAAACACACGCACGGGCACCTCAATACTGATCACCCTTTCCTCATGCTGGATCTGCTCCTGGGATTTCTGATCTGATGAAGTTAATGCTACAGAGAATATAAAAAGAGCTGTAAATCCCACTGCCATGAAAGAAAGGAAGAACATTCGATTTGATGAAAATTGTTTTCTCATTTTCTCACCCCCTTTTTTTATTCTAAACCAACTTCCAGCACCGGTCAATCTAAAAAACGGTACTAAAAAACAGTACCGTCTTACCTGTTTACCTAATTTTCTGAGGCCAAATCGTTTGGACTATGGGGCTAAATTGACTTTGTTATTGAATGAAATTAATTATAGAATATGAGCGACGGAGTTATGAAATATCTCATTTTGTTTTTCCTGTTCAGCTTTTTTGGGGTAGGGATCGAAGTTTTTTTCACTTCCATAAGTGAATATATCAAACACAGAGACCTCACTTTTCGCGGAATGTCCTATTTATGGATGTTTCCCATTTATGGAAGTTGGGGACTTATCATCGGACCACTCTATCATTTGATTTTTCCCGTTCCTTTTATCCTTAGGGGCTTTATCTATCTTTTCGTCATTATGGCCGGAGAATTCATCTATGGCTTCATACTAAAGCTTGCGATCAAGAAATGCCCCTGGGAATACAAAACAAGATGGACTTTGATGGGATTTGTGAATTTCACCTTTATCCCGTTTTGGCTGATATTCGGTTATCTATCAGAACTCTTATACAGAGGATTTATTTCAGTAACTATTTTTTAATAAAAAAGATCAATGTTACTCATCATTGATTTATTCCTTAATCTGGAATCATGGACAAAAGTGATGTTCAAAACTACTGAAAAAGGAATTGCAAACCTATGATGCTATTGATAAGATTCTAATATAATTTTCCCAAAAAAGAATTTATAAGAGCTGTGAGTTTGTCCAAGATTTTTTGGATAAAAATGATTTTTCATAAAGTGGAATTTAATACAAGGAGGGAATAACAATGAAAAAAGCAACTTCCGTCCTGCTGATTGCGGCGCTTGCAGGACTGCTGTTTCTGCAAAGCTGCGAGACATTTAACCAGCTCACCCAGACTCTTATGAGCCTGCGGCGGCTGCAATTCAAGCTTGGCGGAGTTCATGATTTTAGCCTTCTCGGCATCAATTTAACCGGGAAATCCTCATTGACTGATTTTTCGACAACAAACGGACTCAAGCTCTTTCAGGGATTCAGTTCTAAACAGCTGCCTGCTGAATTGACATTAGACGTCCTGGTTCAGAATCCCAATGACGGAACCGAAGGAACGAGGAAAACGACTTCCACACTCACCAGCCTGGAATCCCGTCTTCTCATCGATGACAAGCCCACTGTCTATGGAAATATTGACCAGCCTATTCAAGTCCCAGGAACAGGGCAGGTTACGACGATTCCGATCCGTATGTCTATCGACTTATATGAGTTTTTCGGCCAGAAGGGGTATGAAGAAATCATCGGCCTGGCTCTGGCTATAGGCGGCAGCAGCAGGGATGTATCTCGGCTTTCGCTCGACGCACAGCCCAAAGTATCGACCCCGTTCGGAGATATCACCTATCCAGGAAGAATCACCATCGTCAATAAAGAATTTAGATAATAGTGAGTCTATAGTATAAAGTAGATGTTCTGTGGTGCGGCCCTCCGGCTGCACTACGCTGCATGATCTTTTAAAACCGGATATAGGAAAATAGGGTAAATGAGTAAACCGTCCCCAATTTATTGGAGGCCGGGAGCTTTAATGTAAGAAACGGTTTGGCTCTTCATGTCTTCTTCTAACAAATCCTTGACCTCATCTTTGGCCGTGAAATACAGCACCTGCCATCCGGAACTGCAGATTTCCTTCAACACTTTGATTTGCTGCTTCAGTCTTTTTTTATCAGCTTTCACAAACGGATCATCCATGATGAAAAATCCCTTTTTCCCCAACAAAACTTTCTCACCGAGACCGAGGCGAATGGAAAGATAGAGCTGATCATAAGCCCCGCCTGATAATTTTTCTGCTTCCAGCACTTCGCCATTTCTCTTTCTCACATAAATCTTTCTCTCTTCCGGAACAAAATTCACTTCAGTGTAATAACCACTGGTTATTTCTTTAAAGTACTTAGATATAGAGCTGTCTTTCCCAAAAAGACTGGAAACTTTTTGTTCCTCTTCATTTTCAATTTCGTCAAATATATCAATTGCCGCCAGCACATTTTCTCTTGTCTTTTCATTAACATCTCTAAATTCTTCTAATTTTCTTTTCACCGCCTCCAGATCAACAGAAGTCTCGCAGTGCAGGAAATCTGATTCTGTCACAAACACATTGTTCGCTCTTCTCTCCACCTCTTTTAAATCTTCTCGAAAATACTGTATTTTATTCTCAATCGCTTCTTTATCACTGAGAATTTTCTCTTTTTGACTCCTTAGTTTGTCTTCCTCCTTCTCATTATGTTCTACTTGGACTGCTTTTTCTTTATATTCCTCTAATCTTTTAACCTCAGCTTCCCAATAGGAAATATTCTCACTTAAGTTCTCTCCCTCCCCTCCAAAAAGTGTTGTTAACACCTCTCCCTGAGTATCCCGTGACTTTTCCTCATCCCGCAGTTCCTTTATTTTTTCCCGGTAGGCTGTAAGATCGCCGGTCTTTGATCTGCTTTTTATTTCTTCGATTTTCTCTTCGGCATCTCTTATCTTCCTCTCTGATTCAGGGATATCCTGTTCCGCAATCTTTCTCACCTGGTTACTCAGTGATTTGACATCCCCGGCAAGGTCCTCCAATTTTTTGCTCTTGGCTTCATACTCGTCTTCAAACTTCTTGATACCGGAGAGAACCTCAGTGGGTGACTCCCCTCGCAGATTTAACTTGGAGGCATCCATCTTAATTCTCTCCCACATCCCCCTCATCCACGATTCCTCCCTGTTCAACAGATACCATTTCAATCCAAAACCAAAGGTCATCACTAAAAAGAGTATGGAAAACACTTGAAAAAGCAGCTCAGCGGGATTAATAATAAGCCCCGCCAGGGAAGCGAGAAAGAATAAAGCAGAGACCCCAAAGCCTTTAAGAAAAAGACCCCTCTGTCCTCTTTTTTTTTCCAGGTCACCCGCTCTCATCTCATAATTTTTCATGTCTGGTTTTATCTGGTCATATATTTTTTCTTCTGTCTTGCTCAATACCTCGAATTCTCTGTTTTCTTCTCTGTATTCATTGGTCTTGGTCTCGAGTTTATTCTTTACAGTTAACAGCTCTTTGTTTAACTTCTTTTTTCTTTCCTTCTCCGCCTTTAAAACCTGTTTGTATGTTCTCCAGACTTCCTCATCTTCCTCATTAAACACCTTCAGCTCTTCAATCCTCTTCATGGCGGCTTTGAGAGTAGAGAGAGCTTTGAATCCTTTTTCATATCTTTCCCTGTTTTCCGCCATTTCATACTGGTTCAGCTTCTGATTAATATTTTTGATTTCTCCGGAAAATCCTGACAGCCTGTTTTCCAATTTATCAAAATTTTCTTCCTTCATTCTTTTTCCCAGCTTCTCGATGGTACTGATGAGATTCTCGGCTTCGTCCATCCTGTCCCGCAGTTTTTCCTCTCTTATATTCCTGAATCCTTTTCGTGTCGGCTCTAATTTTCCCCTTTCCAATAGAGAATCCTTTATGGCTTCTATTTCTTCGGTCTTCATTCCGGTGAGCCGGTCGGTTATATTTCTTAAGTGCTCACTCTCTTCGCTTGCCTCTTGGGCAATGGAAAGATCGCTGTCCCGGATGATGAAAATGTTTCGAGCATCAGCGGGATTTATGCCGGTTAAGTCTGTTAAATTCCCTTTCTCAGGTAATTTTATCTTTTTATTCTCATGGTCCCTTAAAATCACAAATCCATCCGGTTCCTTTCCCACTCTGTCGATCCGTTTAAAAATCCTTGCGTTTTTCCCCAGTAATATTTTTGTCAGGGCATCAATGGCAAGTGTTTTGCCCTCCTCGTTATTCCCGAAAATGAGGGAGAAGTTACCCAGTGATATCCTTCCTGTATCCTTTAAAGGACCGTACCACCGTAGGGAAAATTCCTCGATCTTCACGACCGGGCCTCCGCCATGGCTTTCATGACTGTGTCAATAACACTCTTCTTCTTCTCTTCTTGTATTCCGCTTTCATCCAGCTTCTTTGAGAAATTCTTAAACAATTCACTCTCCACGATTTCCCGGACATCAATGAACTCATAAGACACCGGTCCCTCCACCCGTGCTTTTTGGGCCATCTCCTCTATTTTGTTTTTAAGTTCCTCTTCGGTTAGGCTGAACTTCCTGCCGTTAATACATCCTTTTATGCTCAGAAGGACCCTTGCTTCAGGATTCACTTTTTCTAAATGTTCTTTTACTTTTTTTGCCGGGTCCTTTTCTCCCAGGGGGTCGAATACCACCTCGACTTTCTGAAAGTGAGGAGAAATCAGGGGATAAGGCTTTGGCGGCTTTCCCACCTCAAAAATATTGACCTTCCTCTGACCCAGCTCTTTTTTGGTGATGGAAATGGGAGAGCCGGGATACACAAAATATCCTCCGTTTTTCAATTTTCTGTCGTCAAATTTTGTATGGAAATGCCCGGCAAGGATATAGCTCACATTCAACCCGTCAAAATAATCCAGCCACACAGGCATGTACCTCCGGGTATCCTCTTCTCCAAAATCCCCCGGAGAAAAAAAAGAATCAAGGAGTTCGCCGTGAAACAGCAGTATATTCACTTTGTCTTTAATGAATATTTTCTTCAGATCATTAAGCGCATTGAGTATTTCTTCTCCTCCGGTTTTTTCAAAAGGCAGTCCCGCGATCCTGATATTCTGGAATTCAAACGGTTTCTGAGGATCGGTCAAGATAATTGTATCATCTCCAAAAAACAGCCCGGGCCGAAAGGATTCTTGATCGTGATTCCCGGGAATCATGACAACCTTAAAACCGTTATCGGAGAAAATCTTGCGTATCTTCGGCCTCAGCTTTTCAGCATCCACGCCTTTGTCAAACAGGTCGCCGCTGATAACCAAGAGATTTATCTTTTCTTTCTTTCCGGCTTTGATCAGCTTCTGAAGAATCTCCCACCTCTCATCATCTTGGTCTCTTAAGTGGATATCAGCTGTGTGGAGGACTTTCATTTAAACTTCCATCCTTCAAGCAGTATAATCTATGATTTTTTCATAATCAAGCCTTATAAATTGGGTCCGGTTTATCCATTTACCCAATTTA
>JAWLEN010000101.1:0-8243 GCA_041686095.1 Candidatus Aminicenantota bacterium | reverse complement strand
AAGCAGGTATGAATGACTATATCTCAAAACCAGTCAGCCTCCAGAAACTTGCTCAGATGTTGGAAAAGTGGCTTCCTAAGACAGAGATTAATGTTTAGTTTTTTCACTGTCATTTGCTGTGATAATTTGGTAAAATAAAAACAATAATTTAATTCCCTTATTGACTCCCAGGAGGAATATCAATTGGATTTTGATGGACGAATTCGTGTCATTATAAAAAATATTGATCCTGAAATCAGCAGGGGGAAGTTTCCTGTTAAGAAAACAGCAGGGGAAAAAGTCTGTGTGGAGGCTGATATTTATGCGGATGGTCATGACCTTTTATCAGCCGCGGCTCTCTACAGGCATTCCCAACAGAAAAACTGGCAGGAAATTCCCATGGATCTAAAGGGCAATGACCGTTGGAAAGCTGAGTTTCAGGTAAAAAAAACCGGAGTGTATTGGTACACCATAAAAGCATGGGTGGATCACTTCCTCACCTGGCAGAAGGACTTACAAGAAAAATTCAGGGCCGGCCAGGACATCCGGGTAGAGTTGAAAATCGGAGCTTTGCTCATTCAAAACGCTTCAAAAAGAGCCAAGGGACCAGATCAGAATGTGCTGAAGCAGTGGGCTCAGACATTGAACCGGGCTGAAGGCTCAAAAAAAGATGTCTTTGCAGCCTTGAGCTCTGATTTGAGTGAATTGATGCGTCGGAATCCCCCGAATAAATGGATTTCTGTGTATGGAAAAGAACTCCAAGTGGTGGTGGAGAGGCCCAGGGCTTTATTCAGCAGTTGGTATGAGTTTTTCCCCCGCTCCTTTGGAGAAACCCCAGATGAACACGGCAATTTCAAAAGCAGCCAAAAGATTCTCCCCAGGATTTCTGAAATGGGATTCGATGTGGTTTATTTACCTCCCATCCATCCTATCGGTCACACCCACCGCAAAGGAAAAAACAATGACCCTTGTGTCCAGCCCAATGACCCAGGAAGTCCGTGGGCTATTGGCTCTGAAAAAGGGGGACACAAGTCCATCCATCCCCAATTGGGAACCATAGAAGAATTTCAAGAATTTATCGACACTGCCGCTCAGTACAATCTGGAAGTGGCTCTGGACCTGGCGTTTCAGTGCTCTCCGGACCATCCTTATGTAAAGGACCATCCAGAATGGTTTCTCTGGCGTCCTGACGGAACTATCCAATATGCTGAAAATCCCCCTAAAAAATACGAAGACATCATACCTTTGAATTTTGAGACGGATGACTGGGAAGCACTCTGGGAAGAGTTGAAAAGTGTGGTTCTGTTTTGGGCGGAAAAAGGGATTCGGCTTTTTAGAGTGGACAATCCTCACACCAAGCCGTTTGTTTTTTGGGAATGGTTGATAAAGGAAGTGAAAAAAGAATATCCGGATGTGATTTTTCTTTCAGAAGCCTTTACCCGGCCTAAGGTGATGATGAGGCTGGCTCAGGTGGGATTTTCTCAGTCCTACACTTACTTTACTTGGAGAAATTCCAAGTATGAAATCCAGGAATACCTCAGAGAGCTGACCCAGACCCAGGTCCGCCATTTTTTCCGTCCCAATTTCTGGCCCAACACGCCTGATATTCTCCCTCAATCTCTGCAGCACGGAGGGCGTCCTGCTTTTATAGTTCGGCTGGTTCTGGCCGCCACTCTGTCTTCCAACTATGGAATCTACGGCCCTGCTTTTGAACTTTTAGTTTCAGAGGCGGTGAAAGGCAAAGAAGAGTATTTGAATTCAGAAAAATACGAGATCAAAAACTGGGACCTCAACCGACCTGGAAATATAAAAGAAATCATTTCCCGGATCAATCAAATCCGCAAACAGAACCCGGCTCTTCAGACCACCTGGAACCTTCGCTTTTTTGAAGTGGACAATGAATATTTGCTCTGCTATGGAAAAATCACCCCGGACCTTTCCAATTTTATACTGGTGGTGGTCAATCTGGATTTTTTTCATACTCAATCCGGATGGGTCCGACTTCCTGTGGAGGATTTAAAAATTAACCCGGAACAACAGTATCTGGTCCATGATCTGTTAAGGGGGGACAAATATTTCTGGCAGGGCAGCCAAAATTATGTGGAGCTGAACCCGGAAATAATGCCGGTCCATATCTTTAAAGTGCATCCAAAAATGAAGCGGGAACAGGATTTTGATTATTTCATGTAAACCAAGGAAACAGCATGTACCAACAATCTAAAAACAATCATTCTCTCTGGTATAAAGACGCGGTGATCTATGAACTTCATGTCAAATCATTCATGGACAGCAATGATGATGGAATCGGAGATTTCAAAGGTTTGATTCAAAAACTGGATTACCTCAAGCATTTGGGCGTTAATGCGGTGTGGCTGCTGCCCTTTTATCCTTCTCCTCTCAAAGATGACGGATATGACATAGCTGACTACCGCAGCATTCACCCCCAGTATGGAAAACTGAGGGATTTTAAAAAATTCTTAAAACAGGCCCATCAAAAAGGGATCAGAGTGATCACTGAGCTGGTGGTGAATCACACATCTTCAAAGCACCCTTGGTTTCAAAGGTCTCGCAAATCTCCTCCTGGCTCTGTATGGCGCGATTATTATGTTTGGAGTGATTCACCTGAGAAATACAAAGACGCCCGGATTATTTTTCAGGATTTTGAATCGTCCAATTGGACATGGGATGATGAGGCCGGAGCTTATTACTGGCATCGGTTTTATTCTCACCAGCCAGATCTTAATTTTGATAATCCCTGGGTTCAAGAAGAGATCATAAAACTTATTGATTATTGGTTTGAGATGGGAGTGGACGGGCTGCGTTTGGATGCGGTTCCTTATCTGTATGAAAGAGAAGGGACCAACTGTGAAAACCTTCCGGAAACCCATCAATTTCTGAAAAAAATCCGCACTCATGTGGACCGAAAATTCAAGCATAAAATGCTGCTAGCTGAAGCCAACCAGTGGCCTGAAGATGCCGCCGCCTACTTTGGGGACGGGGATGAAGCCCATATGTCCTTCCATTTTCCCCTGATGCCGCGTTTGTTCATGGCTATCCAGATGGAAAACCGGTTTCCTATTGTGGACATCCTGGATCCCCCTTTGGATATTCCGGATTCCTGTCAGTGGACCACTTTTCTCCGTAATCACGATGAACTGACTCTGGAAATGGTGACCGATGAAGAGCGGGATTACATGTACCGGGTTTATGCCCGTGATTCCCAGGCAAAAATAAATTTAGGGATCCGGAGGCGGCTGGCTCCGCTTCTGGGAAATAACCGAAAAAAGATTGAATTGATGAACTTCCTGCTTTTTTCTCTGCCCGGGACTCCGGTGATCTATTACGGAGATGAACTGGGAATGGGGGATAATTATTATCTGGGAGACCGGGACGGAGTCCGCACTCCCATGCAGTGGAGCGCAGACCGGAACGCTGGCTTTTCCAAAGCCAACCCTCAAAAACTCTATCTTCCGGTTATCATGGACCCTGAATACCATTACGAAGCCATGAACGTAGAGAATCAGGATAAAAATCTTTCCTCTTTATTATGGTGGACGCGCCGGGTGATCTCTATGCGGCAGAGGTTTAAGGCTTTTGGAAGAGGAGAGATTGTTTTTCTATCTCCCAAGAACAATAAAATACTGGTTTTTTTACGGCGGTATAAAGAAGAAACCATCCTGGTAGTGATCAATCTTTCCCGGTTTTCCCAGGCTGTGGAGCTGGACCTTTCTGATTATAACGAACACATTCCAGAAGAAGTGTTCAGTCACAATCTGTTTCCTCCTATCAAAGAGGAACCTTATGTGCTGACTCTGGGACCTTTCAATTATTATTGGTTTTTGCTGCGAAAAGCAAAGGAAAGGGCTCTGGAAAAACTGAAAAAACCTCTCAAACGCATCCGTTTGAGCCGGAATTACCGGGAGGTGATGCGGGGAAAAAACCGGGACTTCCTGGAATACCATTTAACTGATTATTTGCGTCAGAGCCGATGGTTCGGGGGCAAAGGACGGATCATCCGTCAGTTATCTATAAGAGAGTCTTCCTCGGTCCATAAAAAAATTGATGCCGCGGGTTATTTCTTGATTTTAGAAGTCAAGTACAATGAGGGGAACCCAGAATGGTATTTTCTCCCCTTTTTCTATGCCGCTCGAGAGGAAGCCCTGTTCATTAAACAAAGCTGGCCTCAGGCCGTGATCACTGAAGTGGACATTGGGGAGGAAAACGGGATTTTCTATGACGGCGCTTTTTCAAGCCAGTTTCACATCCTCATGATGGAAATGATGACCCGAAGAAAAAAGATAAAAGGAGAGAAAGGAGATTTTACAGCCTGTCGGGGTGAAAGATTAAATAAACTTCTCAAGGAAGTCAAATTCCCCTTAAAATCAGAGGTCTTAAAGGCTGAGCAGAGCAACACATCCATTGTTTATGATAAAAATCTGATTTTAAAGCTTTTCCGGCGATTGGACCAGGGGCCGCACCCAGATATTGAGCTTGAAAAATTTTTAACTGAAAAAGCCTGTTTTCCGAATATCCCTTCCTATGCCGGAAGTTTTGAATATCAGGAGCCGGGGGAACCCCCTGTATCTGTGGCCATGCTGCAGGGATATATTCCCAACCAAGGAGATGCCTGGAGATATGTTTTAGACCGGGTTGATCAGTATACAGAGAGGATATTTTCTCAAAGGGAAGAGCTTTCCAAAAAATCAGTGACTCCTTTTCCTTTACTGGAGAAGAAGACAGAAAATAAAAATGAGCTGGAAGGTCTGGTCAGTGGATTCTTTTTAGAGATGATGGGGCTTCTGGGAAAAAGAACCGGAGAGCTTCACCTGGCTTTATCTTCACCTAGGGGCGACACAGATTTTCAGCCTGAATCTTTTTCCACTTTGTACCAGCGATCGGTTTATCAGGCTATGCGGAGTTTGGTGAGATGGGTGTTTCGTCTGCTGGAAGAAAGCAGGAAAGAATTGAGCGGAGAGACCGCAGCTCTAGCCGGAGAAATCATAGACAGGAGAGAAGACATCCTTCAGCACATGAGGCGGATCACTGGAAAGAAGATATCTGCCAAAAAAATCCGGATTCATGGAGATTATCACCTGGGTCAGGTTCTGTTCACAGGAAAAGACTTTGTTATCATTGATTTTGAGGGTGAGCCAGCCCGGGCTTTGAGTGAACGGAGGTTGAAGCGGTCTGTTTTAAGGGATGTGGCGGGTATGATCCGGTCGTTTCATTATGCGGCGTTTTTCGGCTTTTTGCGCAATCATTCTTATGAGGGAGAGGATCAGGAGCTTCTGGAAAAGTGGCTTCAAATCTGGTATCATCAAATAAGTCGGATATTTTTCCATTCTTATCTCCGCACTGTGGGTAAGGCTGAGTTTCTCCCTCAAAATCAGGAGGAATTAGGTCTGCTTCTGGATGCATTCCTTTTGGAAAAAGCGGTTTATGAAGTGGGCTATGAACTCAATAACCGGCCCCAGTGGACCATCATTCCATTAAAGGGGATTTCCACTATTATGAAGCAGTTGGATCAATCTAATAAAAGGAAGGGTAGTCGTTCATGACAGATAAAGAAAACAAACATTTTTCTCTTTTGACTGAGCAGGATATCTATCTCTTCAAACAAGGGACCCATAACAATCTTTATGATAAATTAGGCGCTCATGAAATCAAACGAGGAAAAAAAAGTGGGACCTATTTTGCAGTCTGGGCTCCAAATGCTGAAAAAGTTTCTGTGATCGGAGATTTCAATCACTGGAAGCCCGGAACTCATCCTCTATCTCCGCGGTGGGATGGATCAGGAATTTGGGAAGGTTTTTTCCCTGAAATCAACAAAGGGAATCTGTATAAATACCATATTGTTTCCAAGAAAAAAGGATTCCAGGTTGGAAAAAGCGACCCCTATGCTTTCTTTTGTGAAACCCCACCCAAGACTGCCTCTGTGGTGTGGAATCTAAATTACGACTGGAATGACCGGGAGTGGATGAAAAAAAGAAAACATAAAAACAGCCTCCAAGCCCCCATGTGCACTTACGAGGTCCATTTGGGGTCATGGAGGCGCTCAGAAGATTCTGGAAAGTTTTTGACCTATAAACAGATGGCAGATCAGCTTCCAGCCTATTTAAAAGAAATGGGATTCACCCATGTGGAGTTTCTTCCGGTCATGGAACATCCTTTCTACGGGTCATGGGGTTATCAGACCACAGGTTATTTTGCTCCCTCCAGCCGCTACGGCACGCCTCAGGATTTTATGCACTTGATCGACCGGCTCCATCAGTATGGGATCGGGGTCATCCTGGATTGGGTCCCTTCTCATTTTCCTTCTGATGAGCATGGTTTGGTCTATTTTGACGGAACTCATCTTTATGAACATAAGGATCCAAAAAAAGGATTTCATCCGGATTGGAAGAGCTATATATTCAATTACGGCCGTAATGAAGTGAGGAATTTCCTGATCAGCAGTGCCCGGTTTTGGCTGGACAAATATCACATTGACGGGCTGCGGGTGGATGCCGTGGCTTCCCTGCTGTATCTGGATTATTCAAGGGAGGAAGGGGAGTGGATCCCCAATAAATTCGGGGGAAGGGAAAATCTGGAAGCGATTTCTTTTATCCGCCGAATGAATCAGGTCCTTTATGGTGATTTTCCTGACATCCAGACCATTGCTGAAGAATCCACAGCCTGGCCCATGGTCACCCGGCCGGTGCATCTGGGAGGACTGGGATTTGGAGGAAAGTGGAACATGGGATGGATGCACGACACTCTGGAGTATTTTTCCAAAGATTCCATCCACCGGAAGCACCACCACAATGAACTCACCTTCAGCATCTGGTATGCGTTTACAGAAAATTTCATTCTCCCTCTCTCCCATGATGAAGTGGTTTACGGAAAGCGCTCCCTGCTGGAAAAAATGCCGGGAAATGACTGGCAGAAATTCGCCAATCTGCGCCTTCTGTTGGGTTTTATGTACACTCATCCTGGAAAGAAAGTACTGTTTATGGGAGGGGAATTCGGTCAGAGAAAAGAATGGGACCACATCCACTCTCTAGACTGGCATCTCTGTGAGCATGCTTCTCATCAGGGAATAAAAAAGTGGACCCAGGATATCAACAGGTTTTATTCCCAGACGCCGGCTCTTTATGAAAAGGATTTTGACCAAACTGGTTTTGAGTGGATCGACCTCAGTGATTGGGAAAACAGTGTGATATCCTTTCTCCGGAAGGGAAACTCACCTGAAGATGTGGCTTTAGTGGTTTGCAACTTCACCCCGGTTTTGCGGCAAAACTATAGGGTCGGAGTGCCTGAAGGGGGAGTGTGGAAGGAAGCCCTCAACAGTGATGCCCAAGAATACTGGGGAAGCGGACAGGGTAATATGGGAAAAGCAGAGACTCATCCGGTTTCTTCCCATGGACGCTCTCATTCTCTGTCACTCACGCTTCCGCCATTGAGCGTATTGGTTTTTATACCTGAAAGATAAAAATATATAAAAAGGTAGAGGAGAATAAATGAAAGAAAAAATCGGTAAAACCGCTGGAAAAATTTGGGATATTCTTCAAAAGCAAGATGAAGTGGCTATTTCAAGGTTTCCCAAGATACTGGACGAGAAAACATCAGTGGTCCAGCAGGCATTAGGATGGCTGGCCAGAGAGGATAAGATCGATTATCGTCAGGAAGCCAACCGAACACTGGTGTCTTTAAAGAGTTCTGAACGCCGGTCTTAAGATCCTCGGCATTTATGCCTAATCTTCCTGGATTATTCACTGTTATTTTACGAATAGTTCGGGTGAGACCGGTGAAAAGGGAATAGTCTATGTTTGATCTAGATTTAGGGGCCCAGTATCTGGATGGAGGCGGCTGTCAATTTACAGTCTGGGCTCCTCATGCTGAAAAAGTTGAAGTCTGTTTGATTTCTCCCCAAAAGCAGCAATGCCTTTTAGAGAAAAAAGAAAAGGGGTATTGGTCAGCTTTCTTAGAAAACATTCCCCCTGGAACCCGATACTTTTATGTTTTAAATGGAGAGCTTCAAAGGCCTGACCCTGCTTCCCATTTTCAGCCACAAGGAGTCCACAACTTTTCAGAAGTGGTGGATCACACCCAGTTTCCCTGGGAAGATTCTTTTTGGGAAGGGCTGCCGCTAAAACGCATGGTGATGTACGAGCTTCATGTGGGCGCATTTACACCCGAAGGCACTTTCCAGGCCGTGATTCCTCGATTGGATCAGATCAAAGAGCTGGGAGTGAACACCTTGAGTCTCATGCCGGTGGCTCAGT
>JAWLEN010000100.1:0-8257 GCA_041686095.1 Candidatus Aminicenantota bacterium | reverse complement strand
TATCACGGTTTTGGACATGCATTTGATGGTTAGCCGATTGAGGTGAGATAGAACTGCTTTTTAAGATGATAGATAGTTGTAAATATAACCTTATAAATCACCCTAAAGTGGTATTGACTTAATAGACATAAAATATTATTTATATATATGTAATTAAAGGGAGAAATGGCGATTTTTGTCACAAAAGTAAAAAATTGTGTCATTTTTAAAAAATATAGATAGAAGAGGTCTTGTTAAAATATGATTTATGAAGCACTTACAGAAAAGACAAGATGGCATATTACTTGCATTTTAAAAAAAAGGAGAAATCTCTCATAAATAAAAGAGTTGAAAAAAGGAGCGGCAAATAGTAGAATGGAAGAAAATAAGGGCGGGTTATTAATGAGTGAAAAAATAATATTTAAAAATCAGGAAGGCGTCACTTTACTGGAGACTTTAGTGGTGGTGGCTCTTATGGGGATGATTCTTGCCTGGTCTTTTCCAAGCATACTCAATACTTTAGAGACAAGAAACCTTGAAAACGAAGCCAGAGACATTTTGACTGTTCTCCAGCGAGCCAAATATCTGGCAGTGAAGGAAAAGGGGTCTTACAGAGTCAGGTGTTATAATGATAACGGACCCTGGCAGTATGTGATCGAAACAGAGAACTCACCCGGAAACTGGGTCACCACTCGTGGATTCGTACCCAAGACCATCTCTACTAAGTTTAATGTCACGGTCAATCTCCCCTCAGAAATCATTACTTTCTCTTCTATGGGATTGATCACTGATTTTGACACCAATCTAAACTCAATTACTTTGCAGAGTGATAAATTGGAATCATACAACCAACCTGACATCCGGATAGTGAGTGTTTTTGCCGGAGGCTCTATTAGGTATGAAAAGACTCAAAGTGGGGAATGATGAACATAAATAAACGGATATCCATAAAAAAACTTTTTTTAAAAAAGAAATCAAGGGAAGAAGGATTCTCTCTCATAGAAGCTGTGGTTGCGATTGCCTTGATGGGGACAGCCGCTCTGGGATTGGCTCAGCTTTTCACCTACAGCATTCTGGTCAATTCCCGTGCTGATGAGATATCCAATGCCACTTTTTTAGTCCAGCAGCAGATCGATTCATTGAGAGGTTTGACTGCTACGGAATTGAATGTACTGACTTCCACTAAGATAGATGAGACCATTGATCAGAACAATGACGGGACCTATGATTACCGGAGGATCACAGAAATCCAGCTGGTCTCTGATATATGGGAAGTGAAGGTGATGGTTTTTCCCGGTGAAAACCAGGGAGTAAGCGGAGATGTGTTGTTTCAGAATCCTTCTCAATATCATGTCATGGCTAATATGAGCACAGTGATAAGCCGTTAAAAGGAATCAATCATGGAACAAAACAATAATAGACTGAGAAAAGGATTCACCCTTGTTGAGTTTATGGTGGCCAGTGTGGTCATTCTGGTGGTGGTGATGGGGGGATTGGCTCTTTATATGCAGAGCAACCGGATATCTGTGGATCAGCAGAATTTTGCCGAACTTCAGCATGATGTCCGCTCCGGGATGTTTTTTATATCCAGGGATGTCAGGTCTGCGGGAGTGGGCCTTCCTTTAGAGTTTGTGGGGTATTTTATGGAGGGAGTGGATAATGAATCTCAGGGTGAGGAAGTGGAGCCTGACCGGCTGATGATTATGGGGAACTTGGAAGACCCATTGAACGTCACCATTGAAAATTATCAGGGTTCTGCAGCCAATGCAGCAATTGTTGATTACAGCCTTGAGCAGTATCCTTATCCCGACAGTTTCTATGAGAACAAAGTGGTGATTGTTCTTCCCAATCCCGCTTCTGGATGCATGGCCGGTGAGATGAGAGAGATCACTCATGTTTCCCATTCGGCTGGGGGTACCAATGAAAAGTTTAATTTCTCTCATGGATTGTCTAAGGATTTCGATCCTCCAGGAGGACTGAGCGGTACCTGCCCCAGTTCTAATGATTATGACGGCGGCACCATTGCGTTTGTGGATGTGAAGGAATACTGGCTGGACCAGACAGGGAACTATCCCGGGTTTACAGCAGGAGAAAATGGGTATATAGGAGATGGAGTGGGAAATGTTCTGTATGTGACTCACAATGGAGTCCACAAACCTCTGGCTCAAAATATAGAGAACCTTCAGTTTGAATACAATGGAGACCTGGATGATGATGGTTTATTGGATGGTTTTGTTGAGTGGCAGAATGGAGTTTGGAACGGCGACCCCACCCTAGTGAGTAAGATTTCCCAGGTCAGGATCTTGGTTTTAGGAAGAACAGCCGAAAAGTACCACAGCGTATCCGGAACTCCTCCGGAAAATCTTCATCTGTACCGTCGCCCTTCTTTGGCCAACAGCGATGGGAGCAGTGAGGATGACCTTCACAGACGGTTTTTGCTGGTATCCACGGCCAATGTAAGGAATAAAACTTTGAATCTTTACAATATAGGGACCCGATAAAATGAACAAAAAGATAAATAAAGAAAAAGGCGTGGGTTTGATCATTGTGATCCTGCTGCTCGCTTTTATGCTGGGAACCGGGATGGTTTTGATGACTGTGACCAGTTCAGGTTCCAAAGTGGCAGGGAATATCCGCTCCCACCAGGAGGCGTTCAATTCAGCAGAAGCTGGATTTGATGCGGCCTGGTCTGCCATCAATGATGCTTTCAGTTCAGCTCAGTGGATCAGTTTTGACGATCACTACCTTAGTAATATAGAGATTCCTGGTTTTGATATCCCCCAAGATCCCTATTATTTTCGTAAATTGACTGATGAGGAAATTTTAAATATTATTGATTCTGACGGGGATGGATCCCCAGATGTCAGCAATGTGCTTTTCTGCAGGCAGCCGTTTTTGAGAGATGAAAACGGAGAGTATGACCTGCGCTACACTTACACCGCATTTTTAATCGATGATGAGGCTGTGGCCGGTACCCCTGATGCCGGAGACGCTCTTTTGGTGTGCATCGGAACCGCAGGCACAGGCAGCACCATGTCCACTTCCCGGCTGGAAATCGAACTGGCTATTGAAGTGCCCGGGACATAATATAGATCATTGGCAGATATTTAATAAAAATAAAATTTTTTATAAAAGAGGGAAGTCATGAGAAGACTCAGAAAAAAGAATATATTTTTACCCATATTGTTTCTCATTTTTATGGGGCTTATCTACATTTTTATATCCGCTCAGGAGGAGACATGTGAAGAGGAGCTCTTCACTTTTACGGATCATTTTGACACCACAGATTTTAAAGCCCCTCAGAGCACGGTGAGCTGGACCGGAAACGGAGAGATCACTTTAAACTGGCTGGGAGCCAATTTCCAGGTCACAGAGCCTTCTGGTATGGGGGCCAAGATCTATGTGTGTGATGCCGGAGATTTTGATGGAGACGGCAAACCTGACCTTATGGGTCTGGACATTGCCAATAACTACCGGTTGATTTTGGTCCGGAACGATTATTATGATATGGATGGAGATGGTTATGATGACGATGGAATTGTGTTTCAAGTCGATCCCAATGAAGTGTATGATGACGGGTTTTACTGTGGGCCCGCTACTCTGACTGTGGCTGACTACAACAATGACGGCCTTCTTGATTTTTTCTTTATGAAAAACAGATATGACGAATTCGCTCACACAGAATTTGTAGCCACCATGTTTATCAATCAAGGGACAGAATTTGATCCGGATTTTAGGGAGCAGTCTCGTAACCCTAATTTGGACTTTACCGATCGATTCATGGATGCGGGGATTTACATCAACTGGGCTGCGGATCATGTCTGTTCTGTGGATATTGACCAGGACGGGGATATGGATATTTTGGTGGCCAGTCAGGACAAAGTGTTTCTGGTGAGAAACCCGGGAACAGGACCGGGTCAGTTTAAATTGAAAGATTTTGAAATCAGTGAACTGAATTATGACCGAAGAACCGGATACACTTCAGGTATAGGCGGCTCTTCAGTGGATGCGGGAGATTTCGATAATGACGGAGATATTGATGTCATAGTGGGATCTGGGGAGGAATATGAATATATTGTTTTTTATGAAAATGACGGGACCGAAGGCTTTACCCGAAAGGACCTGCCCATCCCTTATCCAGAAGCCACAGGAACAATCGCTACTTGCGTGGCTGATTTTGACCACAACGGCTATCTCGATATATTTGTAGGCACGGATAAATGGAAGTCAGGAACAGATGCCCGTATGTGGATCATGAGGAACCAGGGTTTGGTGGAAGGGGAACTTCAGTTTGATTTTGATTGCTTGAATGATTGTCAGCCGATTCTGCCTTCCCCCCATGATGTGGATATGAGCGCTGTTCTTGATTATGACAGTGACGGGGATATGGATGTGATCCTGGCAGACGCCAACCATTCCGGAGACTATTATCTGATCATCAATCAGCTGGCTCATGTTTATGCCCTTTACGGCGAAGCCATTTCCACCAATGTCTCTCCTGATCTTGATCCCAACACCCAAGCCATCACCAAAGTGAGAGTCGATGATCTGGATCAGTATGTGAGAGGAGGATCCAGCGAAGGCCTGACTGTGACTCTTTACGCCTCCAATAACGGGGGAAAAAACTGGGAGTTTATTGAAGAATTCGAAGGTTCTGAAATTGCCGATTATTCCTCTCAGGACTGGCATTACTTCACTCATTTTGGCTCCATGCTGAAATGGAAGGCTGTATTGACTGCCACTGAGGATGAAATGGAGGAATATACGGGAGCCTCTTATGAGACTCCGGTTCTTACAAAACTAGAGCTTGAGTACGCCACTGTGGAGAGAAGAGAGTATTCACGGACCTCTGTGGCGGCTGAGTTGGTGGATGAAGAAGGTCAGCCCATCAAGCTCATCATCGGAGGGTCTTTTTATTTTCCCGGATGGCAGGGTCATCTCAGAGCCTATGATGTGACAAATATGACATCGGTGAGTTCTTCTTATTCTGAGCTCACCACCATAAGCCGCCCTGACCTTGAAGCGGAATCAGGAAGAGAAATCGTGGCTGAAGGAGTGACCATAAAGTGGGACGCCGGCGAGCTTCTGAATGACCGTTCTTATTCAGACCGGACTATCTACACAGCTTTAAAAGACGGCGATACTCTCACTCGTGTGAATTTTGACACTTCCCAAGTTGAGCAGTTGAAATCCCTGCTGAACGACCAGCAGAATGATAACGAGGGATTGATTAACTTTATAAGAGGCGAAGGAAGAGACTGGAAGCTGGGGGATATCAACCATTCCAATCCTGTGGTGGTGGGCCCGCCTAATAATGATGCTTCCATCATGGGTTCAGGTTATTCTACTTTTGTGGAAACCTGGTCAGATAGAGAAAAAGTGATCCTCGTGGGAGCCAATGACGGCATGATCCACTGTTTTCGAGTTATAACAGGTGAAGAAGTGTGGGGATTTATTCCCAATAATCTTCTTCCCAAGCTCAGGAACATGAGACCCGTGGATGAAGCCACAGATGAGAGGTATTTTTTACGTGATGTTTATGTAGACGGAAGTCCTGTTGTAGAGGATGTTTTTATTAACGGCGAGTGGAAAACAGTGCTGATCTGCGGTCAGGGAAGAGGAAAAGGGAGTGCTGTAGGCGAAGGAGCCACCGGGAATTATTATTTTGCGCTGGACATTACCAATATTGAGAATCCTCAGCCTTTATGGGAATTCACAGATGAAAAAACGGGAGAAACATGGTCTGTTCCTGTGATCGGCAGAATCACCAAAGATGGAGAAGACACATGGGCCGCTTTTATGGGATCAGGATACGATAATGTGGACGGTCAAGGCATCCAAGGGAACCGATTTTATGCTGTGGATATTGCGAGCGGTTTAAAATTTTACAGCTTCGATGCAGAACCAGAAATAGAGACTCAGAGTGATTGGTCTAATTCAAAGAATGTGGTGTGCACCATGCCGGGATCCCCTGGGATCATCGACACCAACAACGATGGCTATGCAGATGCGGTGTACATAGGGGATCTGGATGGACGAATGTGGAAAGTGGATGTGAGTCTTGATTTTTCGACTTTATCAGATTCCTGGGTCGAAGAACTCTTGTATGAGGACCCCGACAATTATCCCATCATCACCAAGCCGGCTGTATGGATACAACCCGGGACACCCGGGGCAGTCCCCAGAATATATTTTGGCACCGGAGGAGATGATGAAGCTCCTGATGATGCCGTCTACTCTTTTATTGCCATTATTGACGGTGAAGACCCAGAAGTGGAATGGTATATGGGTGATCCTGATATCCTGCTTCTTCCTCAAGAAGATGACCGGGGAGATCTGTCCGCAGGAGAAAAAGTGTGGGCTGATCCACAAATAGCGAATAAAGTTGTTTATTTCAGCACCCTGACCGGAGACATAGAATCCGTGGATCCCTGTGAAAGCCTGGCTGGAATCGGAAGACTGTACGCAAGATATGTGGATACATTGGTCGGAACCCCAGTTGGAAGCACGGCTTTCCGAACCGCTACCGGACAGGAAGAACATCTTGGTTTAGAGATAAAAACCAGAGCGGCTGTGACCGTTGGTGAAACAACTCAAGCAGGAGGAGTCAGAAAGAAAGAAGTCTATATCCAGGAATATGACTCCACCTTACAGAAATTGGAACAGCCGGCAGGACCCATGCTCCAGATCAAGTCGTGGAGAGAGATATTCAAAATCATCAAATAGAAATTCAGGTATAGATTGTGCTCCCAAAAGCCTTATGAGGAGAAGGGCAAGGGATTCGTCACCCGCTCGATTCCCCAGCGTGGAATCTCTCTCCCGGTTCGGGCTTCGCTCTCCTCTAAAGAGGAACCATGCCCGCTCCGCCCTCACAGGGGATTCCTCATTCCTTGCCTTTCCCCTCTGAAACCATCTTGAATCGTGAATAATCAATGTTAGATATTCTATACATAGACAAGGCACAGATTCTTGAAATTCAGGTGTGGCTGAAGCGACTTTGAAGATTCAGCCTTCTGATGAGTTTTTTGAGGGAATCCAGCGGAGCTGGACGGTGAGTATGTCTGACCCACGGACGGGGGGAGTTACGGAGCCGCCGAGAAAAACGAAGAAGAATGGCGTTAAGAATCTGAACGGAGCACAAGCTATACCTGAATTTCATCGCCATTTTTTTATGAATAGTTCAGGTTTAAGGGGTTTTGAAAAGGTTGAGATAAGCCTGAAGGATCTGGTTTCCCCATAGGAGAGTAAAAATGGCTGCCGGAGCCAAAAAGGTCCCAAAGGGAAGAGAATACTGAAAGGTCTTTTTTTTCACATAAACAAAATAAATACCCACAGCCGCGCCTGCAAATGAGGCGATGAGCAGGGTGAAGAAAGACATTTTCCAACCCAGATAGGATCCTATGAAAAGCATGATGGTCACATCACCCATGCCCAGACCTTCTTTTTTTCGTATAAAATAATAAAGTGCATAGACTAAAAGAAGGAAACCGGCTCCTGAAACCGCTCCCAATAAGGAATCAGTGAGATTGAGATCCGTGCGGAACAAGGAATACACCACACCTCCAACCAGACCAGGCAGAGTGATGATATCCGGAAGAATTTGATGGTTGTAGTCAATAACGCACAGGATGATCATGGCGCTTGAGAACAAGCAGGAAATAAAAAAGTGAAGGCTCAAAGAGAACTTAAAATAGAGGAGAATAAAGAGTATAGGAGTGGCCGCCTCTACAAGAAAATAAAAGAAAGGGATTTTAGCCCCGCAGTAGCGGCATTTTCCCTTGAGCCAGATAAAAGAGACCACGGGAATATTGTGATAAAATTTGATTCTGTGGTGACATTCTGGGCAGGAAGAGGGAGGCTTCAGGATGCTCATTTTCCTGGGTATCCTGAAAATCAAAACATTGAGAAAACTTCCCCAGGCCAGCCCTATGAGAACAATAAGAATTATCTTTTCCATGGTATGACCGCTGTTGTGATTTCCCCTGTTTCTCTGTCATAGACATAATCCTGCCCGTCCAGATCTTGGGGGATCTTGTCTAAAAATCCTTGTGATACCAGGGCGTCTAGTTTTTCAGGAAATCGACCGAATTTATCTTTATACTTTTTTAAAGCATGTTTGATCTTCTGGATATCCATGGCCGCTTTGGTGCGGTAGAGATGATTGGAAGCAATTTTTTTAACCCTCTCATCATCTGTGTTTTTATAGATTTCCAGCCAGTTTTTCCAGGCGGTTTCATAATCGCCCAGTTCATAGATAGCGTTTGAATAAAGTCTTTGG
>JAWLEN010000099.1:0-8258 GCA_041686095.1 Candidatus Aminicenantota bacterium | reverse complement strand
GAATCCCTTGCCCTTCCCCTCCTAAAATCTGAAGGGAGCACAAGCCACACCAAAATTTCATTATTTAAAATAGCGGTCCCACATCCGATACTGAATAGCTTCTGAGATATGCGCTGAACTCAGTTCCTCTGTATCTTCCAAATCAGCAATAGTCCGGGATACTTTTAGAACCCTGTCATAAGCTCTTGCACTAAAACCCAGTTTATCCACAGCCATATGCAGAAGCTCTTCCCCTTTTCCATCCGGCCTGCAGAACTGCTTCAATTCCTTGACTCCCATTTCTGCATTACAAAAAATTTTCTGGCGTCTGAAGCGTTTGAGCTGTCTGTTTCTGGCCTTGACCACTCTTTTTCTCACTCTTTCTGAAGGTTCACCTTCATCTCTGGAAGATATGTCCTTGTAATTGATTTTGGGCACTTCCAAATAAATATCAATCCTGTCAAGTAAGGGACCAGAAATTTTTGAATAATATTTACTTCTTTGACTATCTGAACATTCATATTCAGAACCAGGAGAAGTACCGTAAGTATCTTCACACGGATTCATAGAAGCCACCAGCATAAAAGATGAAGGATAGGTCACGGTCATAGATGCTCTGGATATGGTCACCTGACAGTCTTCCATTGGCTGTCTGAGACTCTCTAGAACTTTTTTTCGAAATTCTGGTAGTTCGTCTAAAAACAAAACCCCATGGTGAGCTAAGCTGACATCTCCAGGTTTAGGGATCATACCGCCTCCGATCAAGCCAGCATCTGAGGTGGTATGATGAGGAGCCCGAAAGGGCCTATGAACCACAGCTCCTTTATCTTTCAACAGCCCTGAAACACTGTAAATCTGAGTGGTCTCTATGATCTCATCAAATGTCATGGGGGGCATTATGGTGGGCAGACGCCTGGCCATCATGGTTTTTCCAGCACCAGGAGGACCGATCATCAAGACATTATGGCCCCCGGCTGCAGCCACTTCAAGAGCCCGTTTGCAGTGATTCTGCCCTTTGATATCTTTAAAGTCACAGCTCATTTCCTCATCTTTGAGCAGGTCTTTCAGGTCAAAGCTGGATGGGTTGATGCCTCCATCCCCATTAAGAAGGTTGATGACTTCTGTGATATCGCTCAATGCATAGACATTGATTCCTCTGACCAGAGCTGCTTCTTTTTCATTGGCTTTGGGAATGACAATTCCCTTAAATCCTTTTTTCTGGGCAAGCACGGCTGCGGGCAGTATGCCGTGACCTGGCTTGAGCCTACCGTCAAGAGCCAGTTCACCAGAAAACAAGAAATCCTTTAGCTGCTCACTGGGAAACACTTCTTGATGGGCCAAAAGCCCTAGAGCTATGGGCAGATCAAAAGCAGAGCCTTCTTTTTTCCTATCAGCCGGAGCCAGATTGATGATTATTTTTCTTCTTGTGACCGGATATCCACAGTTTTTAAGGGCTGTCTTCACTCTTTCTCTGCTTTCTCTGACTGTCTTATCCGGAAGCCCCACTGTAACAAAATCAGGCATTCCAAAAGCAATATCCACTTCCACTTCGACTAAATAGGCTTCCACCCCGTAAAGAGCCGCTCCAGCGATTTTAAACAGCATTGGCCTTTATTTATAATGACGCCAGTCAATGCTCTTCTTTATCAAAAGGAAAAATATTTTAGGGAAAGAATTTATGTTTTATTTTTTTAGAAACTCTTTGGTCAGTTTATCTACCTGCTCTTCAACATCGCTCGAAGACTGGTATTTTATTTTGGTCACTCTTATCTGCGGGTCCTTTTTTTCTCCAATAAACTCAATGTCTTTTTTTGTTTTTTCTCTCTCTTCAACGGCTTTTTTCATGGCTTCTTTTCTCTTTTCTTTTTCTTCTTTCTCAGGCTCTTTTTTCCTACCAAATATCTTTTCTCTCACTACAGGAACCGTCAGTTTCGCTATCTGCTGAAGAGTTTCAAAGACTCCCTTTCCGTTTATTGCTGAAGATTCAACATAAGGAAGATTCAGAGGATTGAGAAGGCTGTTGAATGTTTCTACGGGAATAAGATTATCCAAATCTCTCTTATTGTATTGAAAAACCAGGGGCATAAAATTCAAATCCACATTATAATCCACCAGGTTTTTTCTTAACCCATCAAAATTTTCCAAGTTGGCATCAAGAAGAGGTATCTGGGAATCAGCCACAAAAACAATGCCGTCAGCCCCTTTTAACACACTTTTTCTGGAGGCTTCATAAAATACCTGACCAGGAACTGTCATGAGCTGAAAATGAACCTGAAACTCACGAATCAAACCTGCCTTTATAGGCAGAAGATCAAAGAATATGGTCCTTTCCACTGGCGTTTCAAGGCATAACAGATCTCCCCTGGAGTCTGGGTCCATTTTACTGAATATGAATCGAAGGTTGGTGGTCTTTCCACTTAGTCCTGGCCCGTAATAGACTATCTTAACAGCAATGTTTTTTGTAGAATGATTAACAAACGCCATGGTTCCTATTTTCTTTTTTTTAAATTTTTACACAAACCTCAGCTAGAGTCAAACCCTAAAAATTTAAAAATTTTTTTATACTTATTGATGACATTATTCCAGCTATAGTTTTTTTTCACATAGGAACGCCCGTTTTCACCCATAATTTTTCTCAATTTTTCATCTTTCAAGAGCAGGTCTGTGGTGGCTTCAAACTCTTTATAATTGGAATACCACAAACCTCCATTGCTTTTCCGGCAGTGGTCTTTAAGAGGCTCTGTTCTTCCTTGAACCAGAATAGGAGTCCCTGAAGCCATGGATTCCAGCGCAGCCATGCACAGGCTTTCCAGATGGGACGGGTGAACAGTCAAAGCAGCGGCCTGCATGGCTGCATTCTTATCACGGAGAGGAACAAATCCAATATATTTTATATGGGAACAGTCTGGAAGTTCCATCAAAAGTTTCCCTATCAAGACCAGCTTTAACCCAGGTCTATGGCTGGAATATTTCTCAAAGTAATGGATCAAATCCTCACATCCTTTTCCCTTTTCAATGCGGCCTGCGTACAGGATAAATGGCTGTGTCAGATTATATTTTTCTAAAAAAGAGCTCACATCCGAAGGCTCTGGAATGTCAATCCCTACTCCCACTACATCCTGGATCTTTTTTCCAAAATCAAAATTTTGATACAGCATTCTTTTTTCTGACTCAGTGTTGAATATAAACGCATCCGGCAGATCAAAAACCTCTTTCATTATATCCAGGTGAAGAGGGGGTTCATCATGGGCTGTAGGAACCAGAATTTTAGGTTTGTCTATGCTTTTAAGACCCCAGTAAGTGTTGTAATAAAGATAGGTGAAAAAAATGAACACATCAAATTTATGCTGTTCTTTTTTTAGGGCTTTGATTAAATCCGGACTGTGCGGACCCTGCTGCTCCAGCCATTGGATTTCCTGCTCCGGAGAGTGATGATGGGAAAAAATCCAATCAGAATATTGATTGAAAGCATTGATATCCCTCTGCTGATGAACCTTATAACGCTTAACCTTTACCTTATTCAGCTCAGAGCTTCCTGGGAGATACTCATTTTTCCAGGATATGTAATCTTTGGCTGCGGTAGTGAAAACAGTGCATTTAAATCCTTCTTCTGCCAGCTTCTCAGCTATCTGTCTGCAGTGAAGCTCTGAACCTCCCATCACTTCTTTTCCGTATCTTTGAACCACAAAAGCGATTTTCAAATTTTTTTTCATTTTATTTCTATCTGTCCCAGATCATTCATATACACTAACCTGAACCATTATATAAATAAATCTGTACTGTTAACGAGTCTATTATTTGGTCGTTTCATGCAGCAAAATCTTTAATATATTTCATCAGCTTTTTCTGGAATGGGAGTGATTTGAATTCATTCAGCCTGTGTCTCTGTCCTTGAACAATCTTTTTTCTCAGCTCTTTGTCTTCTTTGATTTTATGGATCAGTTCCCCCAGCTTTCTAAAGTCCTTACTGTTAACCATCACCCCGGCTTCTTTTAAAGTATAAGGAACAGCTGTACAGTTATAGGCTATGACCGGAAGGTCAAAAATCAAGCTTTCAATAAAAGGCAGTCCAAATCCTTCATGTTCGCTTAAAGAAAGAAACACATCTGAAGCCCGATAAAAGGAAAACATTTCTGAATCCGGAATATGACCGGTAAAAACAACTTCATCCGGCTGAATAAAGAGTTTGTCCATAAATTTAATCAAAGCTTGATAATACTTAGGAAGAGAAGAGGTTTTGCCGATAATGATCAGCCTTATCAAAGGAGATATAAACTTTTTGTAATACTGGACCACCCGTATCAGGTCTTCAATCTTCTTGTTGGGAACGATTCTTCCTACGAATAGAATATTTGTTCTGTCATCATTGTAAAGGTCATAAACAAAGGAGTTCACGGGCTTTTTATATTTTTCAAAATCAATAAACAGAGGAAAGACATCAGTTTGTTTAAAACCAAAGTCTTCCAATTCCTGACGGTTGTATTCTGAATCTCCCAAAGCCAAATGAGTGTATGGAGCTAATTCAGCTATCTGCTCTCTGCCTAAACGTGTGATTCGAGCCATTTCCTCACTGAATTCTTCAAAAAAATCAGGAGGGGTTATATTGTGATAAATAATGACTTTTTGACCAGAAAGATTCTTGAACGCATCAGTCATTGGTGAAGGAAGCGCAAAATGAAACAAAGTGACATCTTTTTTATCCGGTTCAGGAAGATTTCCAAACAGTTCTGATTGATCTTCCAAACCCCGGTCCCTCTCAAGACAGTAGATGTTCGACTGAAATCCCTGAGACAATAGGAAGTTTTTTATATGAAGAGCGGTATCACCTATGGCATCTCCTTTATGAAAACTAGGCACCAGTTGATTGATTCTCATGTTTTTAAAACCTCTTGGATGTGTTCCATTAAAATTCTTCTCACATTCCTTTTCTGATACTTTTCCAAAGCCTTGTTTTGAGAATGGATTAATTTTTCTCTTAATTTTCCATTTCTCAAGATCCGGTCAATCAGAGCGGCAGCGGCCAGTATTTTTTTCTCCTTAAGCAGCACTCCTCCCTGGTTCATGGTTTCTCTGACTGCACCCGCTTCATAGGCCACCACTGGAATTTGGTTATAAAAAGCCTCGATAAGAGGGACCCCAAATCCTTCATGTTCGCTCATGCTTAAATATACATGAGCCATTTTAAAGTAAGCTGTGAGTTCAGAAAAATTCACATGTCCCGTTATATGGACATCCTCCAGTTTCAACTTGTTTACAAGGCCTTGGAGTCCTCCATAATACTTTTCCATCCCTCTGAAATCCCCCGCCAGAAAAAGCCGGGATTCAGAGTTAAAGTAATTTTTATAAAAATAAAAAACTTTTATCACATCTTCAAACTTTTTATGGGGCGCTACTCTGCCCACAAATAAAAGGCTGGTTTTCCTGCGATCATAGATCTCTTTTGTCACAGGATCTTCTTCTCGATCAAATTTGGACAAGTCAAGAAGAAGCGGGAGAACTCCTGTATTTTTATACCCCGCTTCTTCAAGTTCCTTCCTGTTGTATTCTGAATCTCCCAGAGCCAGGTCTACTTTACGGGCAAACATTTTGAGCTCAAGTCGTCCCTTGTAACACTCTTTAGTGAGTATTCGATGAGTATCCATAAAAAATTTATACGGAGTGATATTATGATAAATCATCACTTTTTTATCCGGTATCCGGAAAAACATCTTTGATACAGGTGAACCTATGGAAAAATGAAAGATAACAATGTTCTTTTTTGAACTTAAATTTATGTACTCCCTGTAATCATGGGCATACTTTGCTGTTTGGTTGTCATAATATTTTATAAATATTTCTGATTCATAGCCATCTTGTCTAAGAGCCTTGCGGATTTCCAGCATCTCATCAGAAATCGCATCTCCGTAAGATAATGAAGTCGCAAATTGATGAATTCCCACAGCTGTTATTCCTCAAATGACCTGGTTACTTGAAAACACGCTTTTCCAGAGCTCTCTCTCTTTTTTTAAAATTCTCAAACTCTTTTTCCAAAATACTGAGTTTCACTCTCAGGTCCTCCACCTCAATTTTAAGCTTGGTCAATTCCACCACTATATTATGAGAAAGACCATAGAGAAGTTTGATATACTCTTTTTTCCGCTCATCACCTTCCTCCTGCTCCAGTCTTCTGAGCCTTTCATGGGTCTCAGCCATCAAATCCTGAAAAGAATCATGAATAAAAGCTTTGATAACAGGCCTGAACGGTCTTGCTAATTTAAATAGTGTCGTTTTTATAAAAGATTTCATATCCTTCCCTTTTTCCTTTTCATCCACAGCCAAAGCAGCGCTTTGTGGGGACCTGTTTTGTTTGGATATCTCCTCTTTGATCTGCTTCATGATATCCGCTGAACTGACATTTTTATAATCGATTTTAATTTTCTTTGCCACTATTTCAGGCCTTTTACTTTTTCGGTTTAAACATCATGTCTTCCCATACACCCATCACATCTTTTATATCAACATTGGGCTCCAGATCCATCTCTTCGATTTCTCTGATCTCTTTTTCTGAAAGAATTCCCTTGTTTTTTTTCTCCTCCAACCTTTTTTCAATTTCCTGGATCAGCCTTTTATTCTCCTCTCGACTCAAAGATCTGATCTCTAAAAAATCTTTTTCTTTTTCCATAAGACTGACTCCTTTCCTGCATGCGTTATCCTTATTATTATCATTTTTTTTAGGCGATATGCAAGATTCTTTCAAGAAGCCGTAAATTGAAAATGGTAAATTATTTTTCATTTTCATTTAAAAGCCTTTCTAAAACCGTGATACAATTTATTTGACAGATAAGGGGAAGGGCAAGGGATTCGTCACCCGCTCGATTCCCCAGCGTGGAATCTCCCTCCCGGTTCGGGCTTCGCTCCCCTCTAAAGAGGAACCATGCCCGCTCCGCCCTCACAGGGGATTCCTCATCCCTTTCCCTTCCCCCTCAAAAACAATAATGATCCATATGTAACCTAAATTCTATATTCCATACATTGAAAACGCACACTTAGTGAAATTCAGGTGTGGCTGAAGCGACTTTGAAGATTTAGCCTTCTGAGTGCATGAATTTGATCCTGGGATATTCACAAGCTGAGGTTGCGGCAGATGCAAGGCGCAGGGTGTGAAGCTGTGGTCCTTCACCGCGAATGCCCTGCAACGCAGCAGATGCCGTGAGATCAGCTTGCCTGTAAGGTAAAAAGATGGCGATTAAAATAAAAATTACAAACAAAAAAAATATTCAAAACATTGTTCTTGAAAAAATCTTGTGCATAGCTGAAAATAAATTATTAGTGAAAACATCGCCATTTTTTTATGAATAGGTCAGGATAGAGAGATTTGATTATAATAAGGGTTCTTATCAGCGTTATTCAAAAAAAGGAACAAACACATGAAACCTAATGTTCGAAAAAAAATAAGGATAGGAGTCATTGGAGGGGCCAAACCAGCCCCGGAATTCCGAAAAACCGCTTATGAAGTGGGAAAACTGATCGCGAAAAAACAAGCTTTGCTGGTCTGCGGAGGACTGCGGGGAGTTATGGAAGCAGCTGCTAAAGGAAATAAGGAAGCCGGAGGAATCAGCATCGGTGTGCTCCCGGGTGGATCTATAAAAGATGCCAATCCTTTCATAGATATCCCCATTGCCACAGGTCTCGGTTATACCAGAAATGCACTGGTGGTGATGAACTCAGATGTGCTGATCGCCATAGATGGGCATTATGGAACTCTTTCAGAGATCGCCTACGGGCTTATTCAGGAAAAAAAAGTCATTGGATTAGGCACCTGGGACATAGAAGGAATCATTAAAGCTGATTCGCCTGAACAGGCTGTGGACCTGGCCTTGAAGCCCTACTTTCCTTTAGTCCGCTGAGATGAAAAAATGATTAAATCGGACAGTAGGATTGTCGCTTGCTTCAGATTTTTAACGCCTTTCTTCTTCGTTTTTCTCGGCTCCTGCGTAACTCCCCCCGTTCGTGGGTCAAACATACTCGTCGTCCGGCTTCGCCGGATACCCTCGAAAAACTCATCAGAAGGCTAAATCTTCAATGGCGCTTCAATCCTACAGCCCGATTTATCTAATATAATAAAAGGAAAGATATCCTCAACTCAAAAATGATGCCAAAAAAGGATAATAATGATAAAAAATTATAAAATAACGGTATGTTATGACGGCACAGAGTATCATGGCTGGCAGATCCAGCCCCAAAAAAGAACCATTCAAGGGTTGATTGAAGAAGCCCTTTATCATTTCAAATCAAAAAGG
>JAWLEN010000017.1:0-34131 GCA_041686095.1 Candidatus Aminicenantota bacterium | reverse complement strand
GCCCTCACAGGGGATTCCTCATCCCTTGCCCTCTCCCCTTAATAAACATTATACTTCACCCCTATCATGGTTTTAGAAATGCTTACTAAAATTAAAACTATCTTGACAGAAAGGGGATAGTTTATTAACATACTTATCCAAAACAACAGGAAAAAATAAAGAAGATGAAAAGAACATATCAGCCGAACAACAGAAAAAGAAAGAAAAACCATGGGTTTTTAACCCGAATGAAGAAAAAAAGCGGACGTAAAATCATAAAAAATAGACGCAAAAAAGGCAGAAAAAAAATTTCTGTTTAATGAATGAGTCCCTTAGCTCTAAAGAAAGAGTCAAAAAGAAAAAGGAGTTTTTATTAACATATAAAAAAGGAAATCGATACAGAGGCACATATTTCACAGTCATATTTCTTGCAAACGACCGTCCCTACTCAAGATTGGCTGCTGTGGCAGGCAAAAGAGTCGGAAATGCCGTAAAGAGAAATAAGGTCAAAAGATGGATAAAAGCTCTTTTCCGAAGAAACAAAGATTTACTGAAAGATTCAAAAGACCTTATTTTTATCGCAAAAGAAAATATTGCTAAAGCTTCCTGGAAAAGTCTTCAGAAAGATTTTATCAGAGCAATTGAATACATAAATCAGAAGTAGTTAACGTGATGAAAAAAGCAGCTCTTTTTATTCTCAGACAATATAAACGTTTTATCTCTCCATTATTGGGAAATAACTGCAGGTTTTACCCCACTTGTTCTTCCTATGCTTATCAGGCGATTGAAAAATATGGACTGACAAAAGGTGCTTTTCTGGGCATAAAAAGACTCTTTAAATGTCATCCCTTTCATCGAGGAGGAATCGACCCTGTCCCATAAAAGGATGAAACTATGAGCACAGAAAAAAGGCTTTTAATCGCCATTGTTATTTCTTTTTTGATCTTATTTCTTTATCAGGCCATTTTTGTCAAGCAGGAACCTCAAGAACCCCAAAAAGATGTTTCTCAGGAAGCCATCACAAAAACAGAGCCGGCACCAACAAAAACCCTGCCAGAAACGCCTGAAAAAGAGAAAGTCCAAGAATCCGGACCACCCAAAACAGAAGAAATAAAACCTGTTTCTGGGGAAAGAGAAAAGAAGGTCACGATCAACACCTCATTATACACGGCAGAATGGAGTAATAAAGGAGCTGTCCTCAGGAAATGGACCTTAAGAGAGTATAAAGATGAGCAGGGTGGACCAATGGAATTGGTTTCTGATACATCAGAAGAAATCAACAGATATCCTTTTGCTTTAAAAACAGACCATCCTGATACTGATGATTTAATAAATAAAGCTTTATTTAAGACATCCTCCACCCAGATAAACCTCAGCAACGGAGAATCTAAAGAATTAAGGTTTACTTATGCTGATGAACAAGGTCATAAGGTTGAAAAAATCTTTACTTTCTATGATGGAAGCTATGAAATAGATATCCAGATAAACCTATGGAAAAACAACCAAAGAATCGAACCCAATATGGTCTGGGGCCCTTCCTTCTGCAATCTATCTACAGAAGCCAAGCAGCAAAGATTCGGCCAGCAAGTCGGAGTGGCTGTTTATTCAGGGGGAAAACTTAACCGTCATCAGGAAGAAAAATTTGATGAAGAAAAAAATACTTACAATTTTGTTCAATGGGCTGGCTATGAAAGTCAATACTTTACAGCCCTTTTCATCACCTCTCCCCGAGAGACAAGCGCCGCCTTTTTGAAACAGGAAATAAATCAAGTTCCCTATTTTTTCCTGACAGTCAACCATGTTGATAAAATCTATTTAGGGCCAAAAAGATACGACATCCTGTCAGAAATGGGCCACGATGCAAAAAAATTAATAAAATTCGGACTTTTCGGTTTCATTTCAGAAATTTTGTATAAGGCGATAAAAATTGTGCATCAGGCTTTTCCTAATTGGGGATTCTCTATAATAATACTCACCATCATAATAAAAATTTTGTTTTTCCCACTTACATTCAGCAGTACAAAGTCAATGGCTAAGATGCAGGAGCTTCAGCCAAAAATAAAGGGGCTTCGGTCTAAGTATAAAAAGGCAAAAAAAGATATCGAGCAGAGAAAAAGGCTCAACGAAGAAACCATGAAGCTCTATAAGGAGCATGGAGTTAATCCTGCGGGAGGATGCCTCCCTATTTTGATTCAACTTCCTATTTTTTGGGGATTTTTTCGTTTATTGATTGTAGCCATAGAGTTCAGACACAGTCCCTTTATTTTTTGGATCCAAGACCTATCTGTGAAAGATCCTTATTACATAACTCCTATTCTAATGGGAATAACTCAATTCATAAGCCAAAAGATGACCCCTACAGCAGGAGATCCCACCCAAAAAAAGATGATGCTTATGATGCCGGTCATCATGACGATATTTTTCATGAATTTCCAGAGCGGACTTGTCCTTTACTGGCTGACCAATAATGTCCTTCAGATAGGGCAGCAGTATATAACGAACCGACTCATGAAAAAGAAAAAAAAGGAATCTCATGTCAAAAAAAGAAAAAAATAATCAAAAGAAAGAATTTAAAGGAAGGAATCTGGAAGATGTGATCAGCCATGCTGAACATGTGCTTAAGATCCCGCGCACCAAGTTTAACTATGAAATCGTCGCTGAAAAGACAAAATTATTTGGAATAAAAACCAAGGAAATCGTTATTAGAGCATGGCCAAAAACAGAAGAAAAAAGCCAACCAACAAACGAATTCCTAGATAAGCTTCTTTCATATCTTCCCTTGGATATTAAATATAAAACAAAGAAAAACAATAATATCAGATATTATATATTTGAAGGCCCTGATAAGCGCCTTCTCCTCCAAAAGGACGGATCTCTTTTATTAGCCCTGCAGCATATTCTTAATAAAGTCTCCTCAGAGAAAATCCAAACTGATTGTGATCATTATAAAAAAAGAAAAGAAAAAGAGCTTAGAGACTATGTTCATCAAGTAGCTCATAAGGTCAAGGAGTCAGGAAGAAATGAAATATTGGACCCTATGAATCCTTATAAAAGAAGGCTTGTCCATATCACCGTCAACCAAATCCCTGGCCTTTCCACCGAAAGTCTGGGAAACGGTTTTATGAAAAAAATAAAAGTTTACCAAAAGAAAAAATAACCTCAGCTATTCATTCCCTGATCACAGTTGAATGTTTTCATTTTACATTCTAAAATAGGAGGATGCTCGAAGACACCATAATAGCCGTATCTACACCCTTTGGATTTGGAGGGATTGGTGTCGTGCGGCTGAGTGGAAAAGAATCCTTAAAAATTGCCGAAAACATCTTCAAACCAAAAAATAAAAATGAATCCATACAGCCCAGAAAAGTCTTGTTAGGAACTATTTATAATCCTGTAAATAAGGAGCCTTTTGAAGAGGCTTTTTTGACTTACTTCCCACCGCCAAACTCCTACACTACAGAAGAAATGATAGAAATAAGCTGCCACGGAAGCCCCGTCATTCTTGAGGAAATCGTAAGGCTCGGCATCAATGAAGGGGCCAGGCATGCAAAACCCGGAGAATTTACTCTCAGAGCCTATCTCAACGGAAGAATTGATATCATCCAAGCAGAGGCGATCAATGACCTTATCCGTGCCTCTTCTCTCCTGCAAGCAAAAATTTCATACAACCAGATGAGCGGAGTTCTTTCAAAAAAGATAAAAGTTCTCAGGAACAAGCTGATCAATATTCTTTCTGAAATAGAAGCCAGGTTAGAGTTTCCCGATGAAAATCTGGATCTGCCTGTAACAACAGTACTCAACTCGTTGGAGAATACTATTGAAACCGTAAAAAAATTTATAAAAAGTTATGATTTGGGCAAATCTTTATCTGAGGGATTTAAAATAGCCATAGTGGGAAAAACAAATGTAGGAAAATCAACCCTTTTTAATACCCTTCTAGAAAGTGAAAGAGCCATTGTCACTCCTTACCCCGGAACGACCCGCGATTATCTTTCAGAGAAAATAAAAATCAAGGACTCTATTTTTACCATGCTGGATATGGCCGGACAGGGAAAACCAAGTCATCCCATTGAAAAAGAGGGAATTAAAAGAAGTGAAGAGCTTGCTCAAAAAGCAGATGGTATCCTTCTCGTATTTGACAGCTCCAGAAGAAAAGATGAAGAAGACAGAGAACTTTTAAAGAAATATAAAACAAAGAAAACAATCCTGGTTTTCAATAAATCTGACCTATCTCAAAAGATGAACATAAAAAACATGATATCCTCGGCTCCCAATTTACCTTTTATAGAGGTGTCAGCTCTCAAGAAAACGAATATTCAAGAACTAAAGAAGACAATCCATTCAGAATTCGTTAAAACAGAAAAAGCCGAACAGGAAATCATACTGCACCTTCATCAAAAACTGCTCTTAGAGGATATACTCAAAGCACTCAAATCAGGGAGAGAAAAACTTCAAAAAGGTTTTCCTGACGAAATATATGCAGAAGAAATCCGAAAATCCATTCCTCTTCTCAATCAGATGACAGGAGAAATCCGCAGTGATGATATCATCAACACAATATTCAAAAGATTCTGTATAGGCAAATAGGCGATATGATGAATTCAAACGGACAATTTGATATTGTGGTCATTGGAGGGGGACACGCTGGATGCGAAGCCGCTTACGCAGCCAGTCAAATGGGAATGAGAACCTGTCTGGTTACCATAAACCTTGAAACCATTGCCCAGATGTCATGTAATCCAGCTATTGGGGGACTGGCTAAAGGACACCTGGTGAGAGAGATTGATTGCCTCGGTGGGATCATGGGTCTATTAGCAGATGAGACAGGCATTCAATTCAGGCTTCTCAACAGAAGCAGGGGAGGAGCGGTTCAAGCTCCCAGAGCCCAGTCTGATAAAATTCTCTACAGAAACACCATGAAAACTTGGCTGGAAAACACAAAAAATTTATCTCTTTTTCAGGGAATCGCCAATAAAATCCTCATCAAAAAAAACAGGGTTTATGGAGTCAGCACCAAAGAAGGGAACACATTAAAAGCCGGATGTGTTATCTTAACGCCCGGAACATTTCTTAATGGGCTTATCCATATAGGATTGGCCCATTACCCTTCTGGAAGAGCTAATGAACCGGCTTCTCAAGAGCTGGCCGATCACTTAAAAGATATCGGGCTTAAAATTTTCAGACTTAAAACAGGCACGCCCATGCGCCTTCATCGGGATACTATAAAATGGAATAAATTTGAACCTCAATCAGGTGATAAAAATCCAGTGCCTTTTTCCTTCCGAACAAAGAAGAGACTAAAAAACAAAGTCAAATGCTATTTTGGGCACACCAATAAAAAAACCCATGAAATAATAAATGAATACATGGATCAATCCCCTCTTTACAGCGGCAAGATCACGGGTATCGGTCCTCGTTACTGCCCATCTATTGAAGTCAAAGTCGTCCAATTCCCCCACCATGAACGGCACCAGTTTTTTCTAGAGCCAGAAGGCCTCGACACAGCAGAAATTTATATAAACGGCATCTCAACAAGCCTTCCCCTCGAAGCACAAAAGAAAATGTTAAAGAGCATTCCAGGTCTTGAAGAGGCAATGATATTAAGACCTGCTTACGCGATCGAATATGATTCTGTTATGCCCACCCAGCTTCTGCCTACACTGGAAACCAAGAACATCAAAAATCTTTTTCTTGCCGGCCAAATAAACGGCACTTCAGGGTATGAAGAAGCCGCTGCCCAAGGATTAATGGCTGGAATAAACGCTGCTTTAAAGATCCAGAGAAAGAAACCTTTCCATCTCCAAAGACATGAGGCTTATATCAGTGTTCTTATCGATGATCTTATCACCAAAGGGGTTGAAGAACCTTACAGATTGTTTACATCCAGAGCCGAATACAGGCTCCAGTTAAGAATTGACAATGCAGATAAAAGACTTATTGATTATGGTAAAAAATTTGGATTGATATCAGATGAAGAATATGAAAACTATTTAGAAAAAAGGGAAAGAATAGACAAAGCCTTTTCTCTCCTGAGAACTCAGAAAATCAAATCTGATAAAGGAGAAACAATTTCCTTGAAAAAATACTTAAAGAAACCTGAAATAAAATTCAAAGATATCATGAAAAGCACAAAAGAGTTCAATAACCTGACTGATGAAGAAGTGAGACACATTGAGTCTGAAATTAAATATGAAGGGTATATAAAAAAACAAGAAAAAGAAATCCAAAAAATGAAAAAAATAGAGCGACAAAAAATCCCCACAGATATCGATTTCAAATCAATCCCAGGATTAACAGCTGAGGTGACAGAAAAATTAATAAAGTTCAAACCAAAAACCATAGGAGAGGCCAAAAAAATATCAGGAGTGACTCCTGCCGCCCTATTAAACATACACATTTATATTCAAATTCAAGCAAAAAAAGATAAAAAATCATGTAATTAAATCATAATTATGATAAATTATGAGTGTATTTTAGGAAAAAATGATTATCGTCATTTTATTATGAATCGTTCCACGTGGAACATAACGAAAAATGAGTAAGATAATTGCTGTAGCCAATCAAAAGGGAGGCGTTGGAAAAACCACCACCGCCATAAATCTGGGAGCCTCTCTAGCTTTAAAGAACAAACGTGTCCTTGTGATAGACTTTGATCCTCAGGGGATGGCCACAGCAGGAATGGGCATTGAGAGAAAAGAAAACAGGGGGATCTATCCAGCTCTCATGGATGGAAAAGACTTAATGGAACAGGTTATTGCTTATGAATTAGACAACCTATACATTTGCCCCAGCTCCCCTGAATTATCAGGATTTGAAGCCGAAGTGTATTCAGTGGACAACAGGGAAAAAAGACTTTTAAATGCCCTTCAGAAAGTAAAACAACGCTTCAACTTCATTTTGATTGACTGTCCTCCATCTCTAGGTTTTTTAACCATTAACGCCCTTACGGCCGCAGACTCCATTTTAGTGCCCGTGCAAACAGAATTTTTCTGTATGGAAGGCATGCCGGATCTCCTGAAGACCTTGGATGAGGTGCGCTCTTATCTTAATCCCTCACTCAGGATAGAAGGAATTGTTCTGACTATGTACGACGAAAGGACCAATCTCTCCAAACAAGTGGCCAATGAAATACGAAAATCCCTTAAAGAAATCGTATACGAGGTGATTATTCCGAGAACTGTAAGGCTGGCCGAAGCCCCTAGTTTTGGAAAGCCTGTCCTTCTTTATGATATTAAATCAAAAGGGGCCCAATCTTATTTAAATTTAGCTCAGGAGTTGCTAACCAAATGAAAAAGAAAGCATTAGGAAAAGGGCTGAAAGCGTTTCTGCCTGAAGATTACGGTATTTTAAAAGAAGAAAAATATGTAGAGCTTGATATTGAAAAGCTAAAGCCCAACTTTGATCAGCCTAGAAAAAATTTTGATCCTCAATCTATGGAAGAACTTGCCAAGTCTATTAAAGAAACAGGAGTTCTCCAACCCATAGTGGCGGTTCCAGAAGAGGATCATTATAAAATCATTGTAGGCGAACGGAGATGGCGAGCCGCTCAAAAAGCTGGCCTTAAAAAAATCCCGGTTCTCATTCGTCTCATGAAAGCCGAACATCAAATTGAAGCCTCTTTAGTAGAAAATCTCCAGAGAGAAGATTTGAATCCTATGGAAATAGCTGAAGCCTATTACAGATTAGCGGAGGAACTTGGATACACACAAGAACAAATTTCTGAAAAAGTAGGAAAGGATCGCGCCTCTGTAGCCAACTATATGCGGCTTTTAAAACTCCCTCCCAGCATTCAAAAAATGCTTTCCACCGGCGATCTCACTATGGGACATGCAAGAGCCGTACTTTCAGTCAAAGATCCAGAGCTCCAAGTCCAACTTGCTAAAAATATCATAGCTGAAAAAATGACTGTCCGAAAAATCGAGAAACTAGTAGGGCAAATCAAGAAAACCGAAGAGAAAAAAAGCTCTCCGGCCATAGATCCGGATTTAATGGCATTAAAAGATGAGTTGATTGATATTTTAGGGACAAAAGTAAGCATTTCAGGAACTGCAGATAAAGGGACATTAAAAATCAGCTACTATTCTTTAGATGAACTCAATAGAATATACGAAATCATAAAAGGAGATCATTATGAAAGATAAAAAACATAATTTAGATGAAACGAAAATAACAGGATTCTTTGACAAAAACACAAAATTCAAAGGAGATTTAGAATTCAAAGGCTCTTTTAGGCTGGATGGAAGATTCAAAGGAAATATAAATTCTGAATCAACCTTGATCGTAGGAGAGAATGGAAAAGTAGAAGCCGATATTAAAATCGGTTCAGTGACGATCAGCGGAGAAGTCAAAGGGACCATTCAGGCTAAAGAAAAAGTAGAAGTGCATTCAAATGGAAAAATCATTGGCTCCATAATAACCCCAAAACTTATCATTGAAGAAGGAGCTTTTTTGGAAGCCAACTGCCAGACTACAGATAAAATACCTCAATCTTCTCCTCTCTCGTCAAAAAAAGAAATAGAGGACACTAAAAAAGAAAAAAAGGAGGAGCCAAAAACTTGAAACCAGCCTTAGGCGTCATACCAGCCCGGTACAGTTCGAAAAGATTCCCTGGAAAAGCCCTTGCTCTGATCAATGGCCGTCCTTTGATAGAACATGTTTATAAAAGAGCCCAAAAAGCTCAAAGTCTTGACCAGGTCATCATCGCCACTGATGATGAAAGAATATTTCAAGAATGCCGATCCTTAGGTGCAGAGGTCAGAATGACGTCGCCTAATCATAAAACAGGGACTGACAGGGTTTCTGAAGTGGCTGAAGACCTGGATTTCCCAATCATAATAAGCGTCCAGGGAGATGAACCTCTTGTTAATCCAGAAATGATTGACAGTCTTGTAAAAATCCTGCAGAAAGAAAAAGTCCCCATGGTGACTCTCCGTCAAAAAAATAAGAACTTAAAATGCCTTGATGATGAAAACATTGTTAAAATAGTCATAGATTCTGAAGAAAATGCGCTTTATTTTTCTCGATCCCCTATCCCGTTTTCTCCTTCAGGCTTTTTCTGGCATCATATCGGTATTTACGGATTCCAAAAAGAATTTTTAATAAAGTATAAGAATCTGCCTGTTTCTTTTTTAGAAAAATCAGAAAATTTAGAACAGCTTCGAATCTTAGAAAATGGATACAAGATAAAAACAGTAGAAACAAAATATCCAACTTTAAGTGTCAACTTACCTGAAGACATAACAAAGGTTGAGAAAATAATGAATAGACAGATAAAATAATGAGTAAATTCATTTTTATAACCGGAGGAGTCCTTTCAGCCTTAGGCAAAGGAATCGCTGCCGCCTCCATAGGAAAGCTTTTAGAAAGCCATGGCTACAGCATCACCATCAAGAAGTTCGATCCTTATCTAAATGTTGATCCAGGAACCATGAATCCTTTCCAGCACGGTGAAGTGTATGTGACCGATGATGGAGCTGAAACTGACCTTGACCTCGGGCACTATGAACGCTTCACATCCACCAATACAACTCAGGCTCACAACTGGACTGCTGGCCGGATCTATGAATCTATCCTCAAACAGGAGCGCCAGGGAAAATACCTTGGGAAGACCGTTCAGGTTATTCCCCATATGACAGATGAAATTAAAAATGCTTTTCAATCCGCTGCTGAAAAGAATGATATTGTGATCATTGAGATAGGAGGGACTGTTGGGGATATCGAAGGCCAGCCCTTTCTGGAAGCAACTCGTCAGATGAGACTGGAACTCGGCGTGGATAATACTCTTTTTATCCACCTGACACTGGTTCCTTATTTAAAGACTTCTAAAGAGCTCAAGACAAAACCAACCCAGCACAGCGTACGGGAGCTGAGAGCTATCGGTATTCAGCCGGATATACTCCTCTGCAGAACCGACCGGGATCTGAGTAAGAAAATCAAGAACAAAATATCCTTATTCACAAACGTTCCTTATGAAGCTGTTATAACAGCCAAAGATGCCAACATCATCTATGAAATTCCTCTGTTTTTTGCCAAAGAAAAATTAGATGAGATTATCCTGAAGAAACTGAAAATACCCGTAAAGAAACGCCATCTTGAAGATTGGGAGCAAATGGTTGAAAAAATGAAATCCCCTAAAGACCAAATCAATATTGCCCTGGTTGGAAAATATTCAGGTCTTCCGGATTCCTATATAAGTCTCAATCAGGCTCTGTATCATGCGGGCACCGCTCATCAGCTTAAAATCAATATATCTTGGATCGAAGCTGAAGACATTGAAAAGAACAACCCAGAAGACGCCTTAAATAATATAGACGGCATTCTTGTTCCCGGTGGATTTGGAGTAAGAGGTATTGAAGGAAAAATCAAAACAGTCACTTATGCCAGGACCCGCAAGATCCCTTATTTTGGAATTTGCCTTGGGATGCAGTGTGCCACCATTGAATTTGCTAGAAATATCGCCGGGCTAAAAAAAGCTAACAGCACTGAGTTTGATCCACAGACTCCCTACCAAATATTTTTCAAATGGAGAGAGCTTAAAGGAGTGAGGGACTTAGGGGGGACGATGAGGTTAGGGAAATATCTCTGCCGCCTCGAAAAGGGCTCTCTTGCCTCAGAAGCCTATAAAAAAACAAAGGTCTATGAACGGCACCGACATCGATACGAATTCAATCCAAAATATGAAAAAATATTATCAGAAAAAGGCCTTTTTATTTCGGGGAAAAATCCAAAACACAAATTAGTGGAGGTCATAGAGATCAGAAATCATCCTTGGTTTCTCGGATGTCAATTTCATCCTGAGTTTAAATCCAAACCTCTAAACCCCCACCCCATTTTTAAGTCTTTTATCGGAGCAAGCTATGCCTATCGTACCCAAAGAAATCAAAGTTAATAAAGAACTTCATATAGGTGGACTTAATCCTCTCTTTCTCATTGCTGGCCCCTGCGTTATTGAGAGTGAGGAACATGCTTTTTTTATGGCTTCAGAAATAAATAAGGTATGCCAGGAAATTAAGTTTCCTTTTATCTTCAAATCATCCTTTGACAAAGCCAACCGTTCTTCGATCGATTCATACAGAGGACCCGGCTTAAAAAAGGGCTTGGAAATACTTCATGGAATAAAAAAAGACCTCCACATCCCTGTCCTATCAGACATTCACGAACCATGGCAGGCAGAAAAAGCAGCAGAAGTCTTAGATATCATACAAATTCCAGCCTTTTTGTGCAGGCAAACCGACCTCATCATTGAAGCTGCCCAAACAGGCAAGCCTTTGAATATAAAAAAAGGACAGTTTTTATCCCCCCCTGAAATGAAAAATGCCATAGAAAAGGTCCTCAGACAGGACAATGATGACATTATCCTTACAGAAAGGGGCACCAGTTTTGGGTATAACAATCTTGTTTTTGATGTCCGCTCCATTCCTATCATGAAAAAATGGGGATTTCCTGTGGTCATAGATGCTTCTCATGCGGTTCAAAATCCAGGAGGGAAAGGAACCTCTTCAGGGGGAGAGTCAGAATTTATACCCTATTTATCAAAAGCAGGAGTCAGCGTGGGCGCTGATGGAGTCTTTATTGAAGTTCACAATAATCCACCCAAAGCTTTTTCAGATTCTTCTAACTCACTGATATTAAATGACTTAAAGGGTCTCTTGAAGTCTCTTCTCAAGATAAGACAAGCTGTGATTCAAAAAGAGAGTCCTTAATACTTATGGAGAGGCCATGATGAAAAAAAAAGAAATCATAGAAACAGGAAAAAATGTCATACAAAGCGAATCCCTTGCCTTACAAAAACTCACTCGAGCTGTTGACGAAAATTTTGTGGACGCCGTAAAGCTGCTGTCAAGCATCAAGGGAAGAGTTATTGTCACTGGAATTGGGAAGTCGGGTCTTATTGGACGAAAAATCGCGGCAACGCTTTCCAGCTGTGGCACTCCTGCTATGTTCATCCACCCTGTAGAAGCCGGCCACGGCGACCTGGGCATGATAGTCAGCAATGATGTTATCATTGCCATTTCCTACAGCGGAAACACCAAAGAAATCATACCCGTACTTGATTTTGTCAAACGATTGGGTATCAAGCTTATCGGCATCACCGGAAATAAAAATTCCAAACTGGCCAAATACAGTGATATTCTGCTGGAGGCAAAGGTTGAAAAAGAGGCTGAACCCGATAATGTGGTCCCCACTTCCAGTTCCACGGCTGCTTTGGCTCTCGGAGACGCATTAGCCATCACTCTCATGAAATATAAGAAATTCGACAGACAGGACTTTGTCTCTTTTCATCCCAGAGGAGAATTGGGGAAAAAATTATTAAGAGTAAAAAATCTCATGCACAAAGGCCAGCATATCCCTTATGTCCCACAGGACAGCCCCATGACCCGTGTTCTTAAAGAGATGTCAGAAAAGCACCTGGGTGTCACTTGCGTGACAGGAAAAGATGGAAGGTTAGAAGGGATTATAACAGATGGCGATTTGAGAAGAAAAATGCAGCAGTTTGGAACAGATATTTTTAATAAAACCGCCCAAGACTGCATGACGGCAAAACCTCTGGCCATAGACAAAGAAGCCTTAGCCACAGAAGCCCTGAATATCATGGAAACAAACAAAGTGACATCTCTCATCATTAAAAATAAAGAGGGTCAAATCGAAGGAATCATTCACCTTCACGATTTGTGGCGCACGGAGATGTTTTAATGAAGGCAAAGAAAAAAGCAAAACAGATCAAAATGATCCTTATGGATGTGGATGGAACACTGACCAATGGAACCCTTCTTGTTCTCCAAAACGGCGAAGAGGTCAAATCCTATCATGTTCGGGATGGTTTGGGCATACTTCTTGCTTATTTAGCTGGCATTAAGACAGGAATCATAACCGGAAAAAATTCAAAAGCTCTGGAACTTAGAGCCGAAAAACTCAAAATATTGGAACTCCATCAGGGAATCCTAAATAAAATGCAGGTTCTTCTTAACATCAAAGAAAAGCACAAACTCAAAACAGAGGAAATCGCTTACATCGGAGACGATTTGGGGGATCTGGAGGTTATAAAGGCTGTTGGTTTAGGAGGAGCTGTGGCAGATGCGCATCCTTTAGTCAGAAAAAATTCGGATTACGTATGCCGTCAAAAGGGAGGCAGCGGAGCTGTGAGAGAATTTATAGAATTTATTCTCAACGCTCAAAAGAAATGGGATGTGATTCAAAAAAGAATCAAAAACATAGAACAAGAATTCAAAGAATAACAAATTTGAGTGAAGGGAGCAGGAGAGATGAAAATCAAGCCTGAAATATTCAGACAGTATGACATAAGAGGAATTGTGGGCGAAGACCTGACTCCAAAAACGGTGAATTTATTAGGAAAAGGAATAGGCACCTTATTTAGAAGGCATAAAAAAACCAATGTTGTGGTGGGAAGAGACTGCCGGTTAAGCTCTCCTTCATTCTTTGATCATCTGACTGAAGGCCTTCAGTCAACAGGATGCGATGTGATTTCCTTAGGTACTGTTCCCACACCTCTTTTATACTTCAGTATATTTAGAAAAAATTTCCACGCAGGGGTCATGATCACTGGATCCCACAATCCACCGGAATTTAACGGCTTTAAAATAATGCTGGGAAAAGACACTCTGTATGGGGACGGCATTACAGAGATATATGAGCTCATAAAAAATAAAGATTTTGTCAAAGAGAAACCAGGTAAAAAAAGCGAACTGGATATATCTCAAGAATATGAAGACTTTGTGGTCAACAATATAAAAATGAAAGATAAAGTCAAAGTGGTGATAGATGCTGGAAACGGGACTGGAGGGCCTGTGGCTGTTCCTATTTTTAAGAGGTTAGGATGCGAAGTCATTGATCTCTACTGTGAAATGGATGGAAATTTCCCCAATCATCATCCTGACCCCACTCTACCAGAAGCTTTGGAAGACTTGATCAGTAAAGTTCAGACAACCCAAGCTGACCTAGGTATATCCTATGATGGGGACAGCGACCGTATAGGTGTGATTGATGAAAAAGGCAACATTATATGGGGGGATAAACTGATGATCCTGCTGTGCAGAGATATTCTTCCTTCAAATCCTGGCGCTGCGGTTATTTCCGAAGTGAAAGCTTCCCAACAACTTTATGACGAGATCAAAAAACTGGGAGGACGTCCCATCATGTGGAAGACAGGCCATTCTCTAATCAAGAAAAAAATCAAGGAAGAGAATGCCATTCTAGCCGGTGAGATGAGCGGTCATATCTTCTTTGCAGACCGCTTCTTTGGGTACGATGATGCCATATATTCCTCAGCAAGGGTTGCTGAAATCGTATCCAAGAGCGACAAAACACTGTCAGAAATGCTTTCTGACCTGCCTCAGACTTTCTCAACTCCTGAAATCAGAATCTATTCCTCAGACAAAGTGAAATTCAAAATCGTGGAAGAGGTCAAAAAAGACCTATCCAAAAATCATAAAGTCATTGATATAGACGGAGTGAGGGCGCTTTTCCCCAAGGGTTGGGGGCTGGTTCGAGCCTCTAACACACAAGGGGCTTTGGTTCTCCGTTTCGAAGCTCAAACCCAGGAAGATTTGGAGTCCATAAAAAATGAAGTGGAAGACACCATAGAAAAAGCGATCCGGAGAATCAGTGAGTCTTGAGTTTAATAAAAATAATCATCTTAGGTATTATCCAGGGGATAACAGAATTCTTTCCCATAAGCAGTTCCGGGCATCTGGTTTTCGTACAGAATCTTTTTGGACTTAAAGAACCCCAACTTCTGTTGTATGTGATGCTTCATGTCGGTACGGTCCTATCTCTCTTGATTTTTCTTCGAAAGGAAATCGCAGAGATCATCCTAAGTTTGATCCAATTCTTAAAAAAACCTTCTCTTAAAACTAAAGATCCGAATATGACTCTTGTTTTCTCTTTAGTGGTGGCTTCCATCCCTACCTTTCTGATCGGTTATTTTTTCAGCCGTCCACTTGAATCCCTTTTTGAGTCACCCAAGGCGGTTTCATTTGCCTTGATGATCACCGCTCTTTTTCTGTTCTTTACAAAATTTGCTCGGCTAAAAAAAGTGAAAGTTCCTCTGCATCCATTTATCATTGGTGTTCTTCAAGGGACAGCTATTGTTCCTGGTTTCTCTCGTTCAGGCTTGACTATAGGGGGAGCTCTTTATTTGGGTTGGGAAAGAAAAAAAGCTGCCCGCTTCTCATTTCTCCTTTCTATCCCCGCTATATTAGGCGCTTCCTTTTTTCAACTGCAAAAATCAGTTGCTTCCACCCAGCCATGGGGAATCATACTCATCGGAGTTTTAGTCTCAGCCATTATGGGATATTTTTCACTGGTCTTTTTGGTCAAAATTATCAACAGAGGCAAATTTTATTTATTCTCTTTTTACTGTGCAGTCGTCGCTGCTATAGGGATTATTTTAACATGGTGAAAACAGATATAAAGAAAAGGAGGGAAAAATGAATATATGTGCTGTTATCATAGCCGGTGGCATAGGAACCCGATTCTGGCCTTTGAGCCGAAAACAAAGACCCAAACAGTTTCTTCCCATTATAAGTGACAAAACAATGATAGAAGAGACTATCCAGAGAATCTTACCCTTGCTTTCTTACTCAAATATTTACACCATCGCCAACCAAAAGCAGACCCATACATTAAGAGAACTGCTTCCAAAAATGCCATCAAATAATTTTCTTGTAGAGCCCCAAGGGAAAAACACAGCGCCGTGTCTTCTCCTTGCTACCGCCCATCTTTATCTGAAAGACCCGGAATCTGTTATTGCTGTTCTCCCTGCTGACCATTTGATCAAAGATGCTTCTTATTTTTTAAAAAAACTCAAAGCAGCTGCCAATGCGGCTGATAAAAGCCAATCCCTTATCACATTCGGCATCCCGCCAACACATCCTTCCACTGGATATGGATACATCCAGTTTTCTAAAAAAAATCCTCTGTCCTTTTCAGGTGAAGAATTCTTTAGAGTTCAAGAGTTTAAAGAAAAGCCTGACCAAAACACAGCCCGAAGTTTTCTAAAAACAGGCGCCTACTTCTGGAATTCAGGAATGTTCCTATGGAAAGCCAAAGTCTTTTCTGAAAACCTCAGAAAATACGCACCTGAAATGTTTTCTCATTGGAAAAAAATACTGGAAGCACTTAAATCCAATGACCAGAACGGGCTTAACGCTATATTCGACGAAATCCCTTCTATTTCTATAGACTATGCCCTGATGGAAAAGACTAAGAATGTGTTGATGGGCAAAGGTGATTTTGGATGGTCTGATGTAGGCTCATGGTCTTCCCTTCTTGAAATCTGGGAAAAGGACCCTAATCACAATGCTTTGAGGGGAGAATGCATCACCATTGATACTAAAAACTGCCTGGTGCACAGCCCTGACAAACTCACTGCCTTGATAGGGCTGAAAGATTTGGTGATCGTCAACACGGACGATGCCCTTCTCATCTGCAAAAAAGATACGGACCAGAAAGTCAAACAGGTGGTGAGCACCCTGCAAAAAAAAGGGGGAAAGAAGTATCTGTAAAAAATGAGAGTATATAAAAAACTAGCTTATCTAGCTTATTCGGCTTTTCCTATTTCGCAGTAGTACAGTTTATCGAGGTTAAATTCTGAAGTCAAAGGACATGCTCCACAGATACAGCCTTTTTTTTCAAATTCACATGAGCTCTTCCCCCGAGCGCAGTACAGGCCCTCAGATTTATCTTTCATACACTCATTGTATGAAGGACACTGACCACAAATACACTTTTGCAAATTTTCCTTGGTATCATTGACATTGGCCATGATATTCCCTCCTTGTTTTTTTTTATTCTATCCTATTTTCCAATTTAAGTAAAAATCCTCTCTTTAATTTAAGCATTTCCAAAACCGTAATAAACATAATTTACATTGTTTATTAAGGGAATAGGGCAAGGGATGAGGAATCCCCTGCCCTTCCCCTTATCATTTTAGTAAACTCTATAACGGAAATAAAAATGCTTACTCTTTCATTCAAGCATTATTATATCCTTGATAGGATCTGTTCAGATTAAAATCCAATACATTCAAATTTTTAATTGACGGAATGTGTTTTATCAATGTAATATGGTCATTAAAGTCGCTCATAAAAAAAATAAACAAGAAAAAATGACTATAAATATTTGCAAGAAAAAGGAGGAACCGTGTTAAAAGAGCACCCTAAAGGTTTGTTCGTCGCATTTTTTGCCAACATGGGAGAGCGGTTTGGCTTTTATACTATGTTGGCCATCTTTGTCTATTATATTCAAGCTAAATTTGGTTACACCGCCACCCAGGCTGGAGCTGTTTATGGCACTTTTCTCTTCGGCATCTATTTCTTTCCTTTATTAGGCGGATGGCTGGCTGACCGGGTCATAGGATACGGCAAAACCATCACTCTGGGGACGGTTTTGATGTTTCTTGGATATGGCCTCATGTCTCTTCCTGGGTTCGGCCAAGCGGTTCTTTTTATCGCCTTGGGTATCATATGCGTGGGAACTGGATTCTTTAAAGGAAATCTTCAAGCCCTGGTGGGAAATCTGTATGATGACCCGAAGTATGAAAAAAACCGTGATTTTGCCTTTAATATTTTCTATATGGGGATTAATGTAGGTGCCTTTTTTGCTCCTCATGCCGCTACTGGAATCAGTAACTTGATTATGGAAAAATCCGCACTGACCTATAACGCAAGAATACCTGCTCTAGCCCACCAATTTCTTGATGGAGCATTAAAAGACACCTCAGAACTTCTCTCTTTAGCCAAAGCTCAGCTGGGAAGCAGCTTTACAGACCTAACCTCTTTTTCTCAAACATACATAGAGACACTGAGTAAATCTTATAATGCGGCTTTTGCCATTACTGCGTTAAGTATTGTGGCCTCATTCCTGATATTCGTGGGATTTAAAAAATATTATAAACATGCTGACTTAACAGAAAAACAAAAAGAAGCTTCAGAAGAGTACAGAGATAAAATGATCCACCTGACTAAGAAGCAAACCCGCGACCGGCTTTTTGCTCTCTTCTTTGTTTTCTTTGTGGTTATTTTCTTCTGGATGAGTTTCCACCAAAATGGATTCACCCTCAGCATGTTTGCCAGAGACTATACAGTTAGTGAAGTCAGCAATATCACTTATACATTTTTTAATCTTAAATCGTTTCTCCCCTTTCTGGCAGCTATAATTGGACTGGTCTTACTGGTTAGGAAGAAAAACAAAATCTCAACCAAAGTCATAGGTCTTGTCCTTTTAATCGGAGGTGGATTTGTGACTTATGCTGTGGTCAAAGGATTCAATCCTACCATGTCCATCAGCCCCCAGCTCTTCCAGCATTTCAATCCCATCTTTATCGTGTTTCTGACTCCTGTTGTTATAGGATTTTTCACTTTCCTCCAGAAACGGGGCAAAGAACCCAGCACTCCCAAAAAAATCGGAATCGGTATGATCATAACGGCCTTTTCATTTGGAATCATGATGATCGCATCCAGAGCACTTCCCTCTCCAGCTGAACTCCAGGGAAGTGTTTCTCCCATGCTTATATCTCCATATTGGCTGATCGCCACTTACTTTTCTGTGACCATAGCAGAATTGTGCCTCTCTCCTATGGGAATCTCATTTGTTTCTAAAGTCAGTCCTCCTAAGTATAAAGGAACCATGCAGGGAGGATGGCTGGCCGCCACTGCCATTGGAAACGCACTGGCTGGTTTTATCGGCTATTTCTGGGATAGGTGGGAAATCTGGCAGTTCTTCCTGCTCTTGATCGCGGTGTGCTTTATTTCAGCCGCTCTCATCTTCTCAGTCATGAAAAAACTGGAGAGGGCCTCAGAATCATAAAACGCCTTCATCTCTCATAAAAAAGACTGATATAAATACTTTAGGAAGGTACATTTAAAAAAATGATTCAACAAACATTACCCAGGCTGTTTAAAAACAGTGTGAAAAATTTCGGCAGCAACATATTGCTCTGGGAAAAAAATGGATCCAGGTATCAAGGAACAACCTATTCTGAGATGGAGAAACTTGTCTATCATTTTTCAGCGGGACTTATCAGTCTGGGTTTAAATAAGGGAGACCGGGCCGCTCTTATATCAGAAGGCAGAAACGACTGGGTTCTGAGTGAACTGGGAATACTTTTTGCTGGAGCTGTGAATGTTCCTATTTCAATAAAGATAAACGACCTTCAAGACCTCAAATTCAGACTGGCTCACTCAGGATGCAAAATGGTCATTGTATCCAAAACTCAGTCAGGTAAAATACGGGAGATTAAAAAAGACCTTCCAGACCTTGAGAAAATCATCATCCTTGATAAAATGGACAAATGGGAACCTGAAGAAATCCACAGAGATGAAGTCCTTTCCCAGGGCAAAAATTTTCTTGAGTCCAAAGGAGATGAGTTCGAATCCACCTGGCAGTCTATTAATGAAAGTGATTATGCCAATATTTGCTATACTTCTGGAACCACAGCAGATCCCAAAGGAATTTTACTGACTCATAGAAATTACACCGCTAATATTGAACAGTCTAATTCTCTTGTTTCATGCCCAGAATACTATGTCACACTGCTCATTCTCCCATGGGATCATGCATTTGCCCATACCTGTGGTATTTACACCATGATGAAAAATGGAGCCGGCCTGGCTTCAGTTGAACTGGGAAAAAGCGCCTTAGAAACCCTTAGAAATATTCCAAAAAATATCCGAGAAATTCGCCCCACCATCATGCTGAGTGTTCCGGCGCTGGCTAAAAATTTCCGCAGAAACATAGAAAACGCCGTAAGAAAAAAAGGGGCTAAGACCGAATCTCTTTTTAACAAGGCTTTAAAAACAGCCTATGACTATAATGCCAACGGCTGGAACAGAGGTAAAGGCCTCAAGAGAAAATTCAAGAAACCCGTGCTTTTACTTTATGACAAGCTCATCTTTAAAAAAATCCAGCAAAACTTTGGTGGGCGTCTTGAATTTTTTGTGGGGGGAGGAGCTTTATTAGATATCGAACTCCAGAAGTTCTTTTATGCCATAGGAATCCCTATGTTCCAGGGTTATGGACTCACAGAAGCAGCTCCTGTCATCTCATCAAATTCACCTCAAGTGCATAAACTGGGTTCCTCGGGTAAAGTAGCCAAAAATTTAGAGCTCAAAATAAGGGATGAGAACGGACATCCATTGACTGCAGGAGAAAAAGGAGAAATAACAGTCAAGGGCGAAAATGTTATGGCAGGCTACTGGAAAAACGAAAAAGCAACCCAAGAAGTTTTGAAAGATGGATGGCTGTATACAGGAGACTTGGGATATCTTGATGAGGACGGTTTTTTATATGTTCTGGGAAGGGAAAAAAGCCTGCTTATCGGAAACGATGCAGAAAAATACAGTCCTGAAGGAATCGAGGAAGCCATCACAGATAACTCTGAATACATCGACCAGATGATGCTTTATAACAACCAGTGTCCCTACACTGTAGCGCTCATCGTTCCCAATAAAGAAGCTTTGCTCAGTTGGCTGAAAAAACAAAATCTGTCCTGCAAAACACAGCAAGGACAGGATGCTGCTTTGAAGCTGATCCAAGAGCAAATCAATGCTTTCACCACTGGAGAAGAACATGAAGGCATGTTCCCCCAGAGATGGCTGCCTTCTGCTGTGGCAGTGCTGGGAGAACCTTTTACCGAAGAAAACCGGATGCTCAATTCAACCTTAAAAATGGTTCGCCGACGAATCACGGAACATTATAAAAACCGGATCGACTTCCTCTACTCCCCTGAAGGAAAAGATATCTGCAATCATCAAAACAGGACCATTGTGTCCCGTTTCACAGAGTCTTAAGGGAAATCAGTCATCCACTGAGCCTGTGGTTCCTTTATTCCTGAAAAGAGACTTGGCTTTTTCTCTTATTTTTTCCGGAGTCCATTCTGAAGGATCTTCCATCCGCTCTGACTTGGGCCCTGGATCATAGGAAGCCGCTTCCAATATCTCATTTAAAGCAATGGAGGCTGTGTCCTGGGAATTGAACACATCCACCAGCATGTGATAAACAAAATCCTCCACCCTTTTTATCATCCGCTCCCTGATTTCTTTAGGCTGTCCCATGAGTTTGTTCTCAAAAGGAAGATTTAATTTCTTGTAATCTCCTCCCTTCAGTCCTCTTTCTTCGGCATAAGCCTTCATCTTCTCCCATAGTTCTTCAGTAACCCCTTCTCCTTCAATCTTAATGAAGTTTCCGTCTTTGTCCTGTTGGGCATTCCCATAGTCATTCACTTCTAATCCCCAGGATATCATCTGAAGCGCAGTGGCCACATTGGCTTTGGTGGTCCGTGTCTTTTGAGCTATTTTCCGCAGCCTTTCAGAACTGTTTCCTGAAGTTCCATGCTGAGCGCCTGAAACATGATATTTTTCAATGGCTTTGTGTATCCGGGAAGTCAAACCGACCTGAATGCCTTTATCGCTTTCTTCTATTCCATGAGTGCTTCCGTTGTTGAGGGCGATCCAATCCGGAAATATGTCATGGGCGTTCAGCCCCTGTATTTGATACAGGGCGTCTTCTCTGGTAGACATCCCTTCTTTTCCTTTGATTTCTCCCACTTCTGTTTCCAAGGAAGCCCAGTCTGGGATGTAGGGAACCAGTTCAATATTGGCCAACAGATTTTCATCTTCTGAAAGATGAGAGGCATCCAGAGCCAGCGATGTCATTCCCGCTTCAAACAGAGTAGGAATTTCTGTACGAGCCGGTTCAATGTCTTCCTTTTTCTTTATGGTGTAGTGGTCTGCATGAATGGCCACAGGTATGGTTATGCCCAGTTCATTGCACACCGCATCCACCTGCCTTGCTATATTCCAATAGTTTACCGCACAGTAAGCATCAGCCCCTCCTTCTGATTTAGCGATCTCAATGATAATCACTGAGTTGGCTCTTTGAGCTGCCCGCAGAGCCCCACGGATAACAAAGTGATTTCTTCCATTGGCAGCCATGGATATAGCTTTGCCTTTTGTTAAGACAGCCCTGTCAATATATCTCCCGCTTACAATCAAAGCTTTTGAATGAGGGAAGAGTTTTTGTATGTTGGGAGGCCGGCCGATCTCCAAAGCTTTCTGATAGTCACGGCTTGATATATTTTCATTTTTATTCATCATTTCTTCTCCTTTTATATTTCTCAATAATATCAACCCCCAACTCTTTAAGCTGCTTCGGGTCAACAGCGGAAGGGGAGTTGGTCATAAGACAAAGAGAGCTGGTTGTTTTTGGGAAAGGGATCACATCCCGTATTGATTTTTCTCCTGCTAAAATCATCACAATACGGTCAAATCCTAAGGCAATCCCTCCGTGAGGCGGTGCCCCAAAGGTCAATGCCTTTAGGAAAAAACCAAACTTTTTTTCCTCTTCTTTTTCATCCAGCCCCAGTATTCTAAATATCCTTTTCTGAGTGAGGATATCCTGTATCCTTATGGAACCTCCTCCTATCTCTATCCCATTGACAACCAGGTCATAGGCATTCGCCTTTACTTTGAGAGGATCTTTTTCAAGTTTTGACAAATCTTCTTTTTTAGGGGAGGTGAAAGGATGATGCATGGAAACCAGTTTCTTCTCATCGTCACCCCATTCAAAAAGAGGGAAGTCTGTGATCCAGACAAAACGATAATCTCTGTTATTGGGGTCCTCTTGAGACGAAAAAGTCAGCCTCAGCTCTCCAAGCACACGCAGACTGGTCTCTTTTTTATCTGCCACCAGGAGAAGTAAATCATTTTCTTGGGCTCCTGACTCCTGCCATATACGGGTAAAATCTTCCTGGGTTAGCTTTAAAGGAGACTTGAATTCTTCCTCTTTTTTGATCCAAATAATGCCTTTGGCTCCCAATTTTTGTGATTTTTTTCCCAGCTTATCCAGACCGCTTCTTGATATCTTTTTTCCGTCTTTAACCACAAGCCCTTTGAGCACTCCTCCTGATTGAAGCGCTCCCTTTATAATATGAGAATTGATGCGTGAACCCACATCAGTAAGATCCCTTATTTCCATTTTATTTCTCAGGTCAGGTCTGTCGGTCCCAAACCTCTCCATGCTTTCCTCATAAGTCAGTCTGGGGAAAGGTCTCTTCAGCTTTACGCCAATAAGGTCAAACAATGAAACCATCATGCCTTCGGTTATGGAAAGCACCTCTTCCTGGCCCACAAAACTCATCTCTATATCTATCTGAGTAAATTCCGGCTGTCTGTCAGCTCTTAGATCTTCGTCCCTGAAGCATCTGACAATCTGAAAATACTTATCAAATCCTGAAATCATAAATATCTGCTTGAAAATCTGCGGAGATTGAGGAAGCGCAAAAAAGCGTCCTTTATATTCACGGCTGGGCACCAGATAGTCTCTGGCGCCTTCAGGTGTTGATTTGGTTAAAAAAGGCGTTTCAATTTCATAAAAATCTTGCTCATCTAAAAAACTTCGGACTCTCATTCCTGTTTGATGACGCAGCTTTATATTTTTCTGCATGTGAGGTCTTCTCAAATCCAGATATCTGTATTTAAAACGCATCTCTTCTGTTGCTTTGACCGGATCTGAGATCACAAAAGGAAGAGTGTCGCTTTCGTTTAAAACTTCCATTTCCTTGGCTTGGACTTCTATATCTCCTGTAGGAATCCCAGGATTTTTCATGTCCTTCTCTCTGGGCTGGACAATCCCTTTGATTCCAATCACATATTCCATCCGCATGCTTTTTGCTTTATCGATGAGATTCTTAGACTCTGAAGAAATAACCACCTGCACAAGACCTTCTCTATCTCTTAAATCTATAAAAATAAGATTCCCTATGTCTCTGACCTTATGGATCCAGCCAAACAAAACCACCTCTTTGTCCACATCTTCAATCCGCAGCTCTCCGCAGTAGTGTGTTCTTTCCCAATCTAATTTATTTTCGGATCTCATGGTTTCTCTATCTGCGAAGTCATGCTTTTTAGAGCCTCTTCTTTAGTGACTTCTTTCTGCTCCCCGGTTTTCATGTCCTTTAACTGGTATTTCCTTTTTTTAACTTCTTCTTCTCCGATCACCAAGCTCCATGTGGCATTCAGCTTGTCTGCTCGACTCATCTGTTTTTTCAATTTCCTGTCCTTATACTCGAGCAGGCACTCAACTTGGTTTGCTCGAAAGAACTTGGCCAGTTCCATGGCGTCTTTCTTGGCTTTCTCTCCCATATGCACAATATAGAGAAACTTTTCAGGCTCTTTAAAGTCGGGCATAACTGAAAGAAGCCTCTCCATTCCCATGGCAAATCCTATACCGCAAATATCCGGGCCTCCAAAATCTTTCATCATCTCATCATAGCGGCCCCCCCCTAAAACAGCGTCCTGCGCTCCTAATTTAGAGGATATGATCTCAAAGGTGGTCTTGGTGTAATAATCCAAACCTCTCACCAACTTGGGATCAATCGAATATTTTAGGCTGTAGAAATCAAGAAGCCGGCAAAACCGGTCAAAATGTTTTCGGCACTCATCACACAGGAATTCTGTGATCTTCGGAAACTCCAAGGCTGCGTTCCGGCAGGTCTCATTTTTGCAGTCAAAGATCCGAAGGGGATTTGTTTCGATTTTTCTTTGGCAGTCTTCACAGAGCCGGGCTCTCTGCTTTTCGGCGGCGGCTATTAATTCTTTATGATAGAGAGGGCGGCATTTTCGGCATCCGACAGAGTTAACTAAAATCTCTATGTCCTCAACCCCAAGCTTTCTAAGCAGGGTATAAGCCATTTCCACGATTTCAGCATCCACCTCTGGATCTTTCTCTCCAAAAACTTCAATATCTGCCTGATGAAACTGGCGATAGCGACCTTTTTGGGGCTTATCATAACGAAACATAGGCCCTATGAAATAAAACCTCATGGGCTCAGGATTCAGATAAAGCCTGTTCTCAATGATAGCTCGAACCACAGAAGGGGTGTATTCAGGCCTTAAGGTTAAAGACCTCCCCCCTTTATCCTTAAAAGTATACATTTCTTTTATGACTATATCCGAAGTCTCGCCGGTTCCTTTTTCAAAAAGCTCAGTGGCTTCAAAAACAGGAGTTCTTATCTCTTTGTAACCATAAAGTTCAAAAATTTCTTTTGCAGTCTCTTCTGTTTTCTGCCATTTTTTTATTTCCCCGGGCAGGATATCTTTGGTCCCTTTGATGGAAGAGAGCTCCTTTTTATTGATCCGGCTCACTTTTTTCCACCAAAAACGCCTATTTTTCTATATTTTTGATACCTTTTTTCAAGACGATCTTCTGCAGACTCCTCCTCCAGCTTCTTTAAGGTCCTATCCAGCCCTTGATCCACATTTCGAAATGTACTCATCCAGTCAATATGAGCTCCTCCCGGAGGCTCCTTTATTATTTTATCCGCCACTCCGAATTCGATCAGATCCTCAGGCAAAAACCTGAGGTTTTCGGCGGCTTTGGATACAGCACTTTGGTCCTTCCAGAGAATCGCCGCGCATCCCTCAGGAGATATGACGGAATAAAAAGAATTCTCGAGCATCAAAAGAACATCACCCACTCCTATACCAAGAGCTCCTCCGCTTCCGCCTTCTCCGATAACCATGTTCACTATAGGAACTGTCAGTTTTGAAATCTGCTTAAGATTGTAAGCGATCGCTTCGGCCTGTCCTCTTTCTTCGGCTTCTAAACCAGGGTAAGCTCCCGGTGTGTCTATAAAGGTAATAACAGGATACCCGAATTTTTCAGCTAAATTCATGATTCTCAATGCTTTACGGAATCCCTCCGGATTGGGCTGACCAAAATTCCTTGCGATTCTTTCTCTAGTCTTTCGTCCTTTTTGATGACCGATAATGGCCGCTGTTCTCCCTCTGTAGGATCCAAAGCCAGCCACGACAGCAGGATCATCTCCCGAACGCCTGTCTCCATGAAATTCCAAAAAGTCATCAGTAAGAGCCTCCACGTAATCCAGAGTGTAGGGCCTATCCGGATGTCGGGCAATCTGTACAAAATGAATAGGATTAAGTTTAGGTTTTATCTTCTCCCATTCCTTTTCTATGTCCTCTCTAAGATGAGCGATGCTCTCTTTATCAACATCTTCCTCTTCTTCAAGTCGGTCAATCTCTTCTTTATAATCCTGAATAGTTTTTTCCATCTGATAATAATCTTTTTGTTTTTCCATTGGATTTTCCGCTGTGTTTATTTTATCCGTTTATTCTATAGATTTACCCAAATAAATTCAAGGAATCACAAAGCCCTATCTTAAGTCAATGAGCATCAGAATCTTTAAATCTGAGTTTAATTTCAATTTCATTTGCTTCTCGAAGCAGCTTGAAACAAACCTCATCACCCCAATTGAATTGAGAAAGACATTTTCTAAGATCGTTAATGGAAGAATACTTTTTTCCGTCAACAGAAAGGACAATATCTCCTTTTTTAAAATCTTGTCCTTTAGCAACCCCTGAAACAGGATCCCGCTCAATCACTAAATTATCCAGTCCCTCTACCTTTTTAAGCGCTATCCCAGATGATGGGTAAACTGGCCTTTCTTCATATGTAAGCCCACAAACAAAATCGGCCAAGCTTCTGGAGACTTCAATGCTTTTTTCTCCTTTAGGGACATTCACACAGATAACAGTTTTATAAGGCAAAGACCGCCTTTCATAAACCCGGCGGTTTATCCCAAGATTGTACAAAAGATGTCCTGAACCAGCCAATACCATGACTCGGCTGTCCTCCACTTCAGCGGCTTTTAAAGTGTTCTTAGCCATAACTTCATCCCAGGCTGACTGAGCCCTGTAAAGTCCTTCGAACATCATCTGTTCTCGTCCTTTCATGGCCTCAGGCATATCCATACCACTAAATACTGTTTTCATTAGAGCTCTATGGTCTTTGTTCGAAAGCCCGGGCTCCGGGACGATCTCTTTCTCCTCATTGCTTAATGCCGACCACCCCATCATTCTTATTTTATGGATAATTTCTCTGGGAGCGTTGAGGGCATACATAGGGATTTTATATTTTTTCGCCAGTTCAAATATGTTCCGGTAGTAATTGAAGTTAAAATTCCAGTTTTCATACCATTTTGCCTGATCAATAAACTCATCCTGAGTCAAAAGACCTATACTCCATTTATTGAGTTCTTCCTGCCATTGAACATCAAACATCTCCAATCCAATGCAAAGTTTAGGATCCTGCTTGTAGAGGGCTTCAGCAATTTGAAATTGGATCTCATGCATGGGCAAACTGTTGTGAGTCTCCCCCACGTAAACAAACCGGGCCTCTTTCATTTCATGGATCATTTCTTCAAAGGTCACCGACTTTCCTTTTTTTGCCGAGTATATCTTTCCTGGCTCTATGACCAGTGATTTCTCTTTATAAGATGGATTTCCTATGTGGAGCTGGAGCGTTTGATCCCTTTCCTCATCTGCAAGGCCAACAACACAAATTGATATGAACAGGAATAAAACCCATAATTTTTTACCGCACATCACTTTCCTCCTCTAGAAAAGAAATAATACCATTGACTTGTCCTTGAGACAACAAACTTATTTTAAATTGCGGTTTCATCATCACTATTCTAAAATAGATTGAACAAATTCGAAAAAAATTTAAAAGGAGAAAATAAGCATGAAAACACTTTGTCGGTCTTTAATATTAATTCTCTTTTTCAGTTTACTTGCTTTTGCATACCATCCAGAAAACAGTCTGATCTCAACAAAAACAGGATCCAAAAAATTCATTACACCAACCTCACAAAATGCAGCTGTCAAAGAAAGCCTATCCAGTGACAGGCTGAGAGCTGAAATCGCCCGATTCGAGAAAAAAACAGGAGGTTCTGTGGGCGTGGGAGCCGTTCATTTAGAATCGGGTCAATCCTTTTACTATAACAAAGACATCCGCTATCCCATGGCAAGCACCTTCAAAATACCCATTGCGGTTAAGCTATTATCCCTGGTAGAAAAAGGAGAAATCAATTTATCAGACATGATAGAAGTCCAAAAAAGCGACCTCCATCCCGGAAGCGGGACCATAGCCCGGCTGCTGGATGATCCGGGAGTCATTCTCTCTGTCCAAAATCTTCTGGAACTGATGCTGCTTATTAGTGACAACAGCGCCACAGATGTTTGCTTGAAATATGTAGGCGGATCTGAATCGGTCACCCAAAAAATGCGGGAAATAGGAATAACGGATATGGATATCAACCGCCCAACCTATGTGGCTATTGCCAATTATTTAGGAATCACATCTGTTAAAGAAGGAGAACCTTATTCAGATGATGATGTTGTTAAAGAACTCAAGCAGCTAACAAAAGATCAACGGGAACAAGCTGCCCAGGATTTCAGCAAAGACACACAGGACACCTCAACTCCTTTGGCTATGGCAAAACTTTTGGAAAAAATCTGGAATAGAGAAGTCCTGAATGAAGAAAATTCAGAATACCTGCTGGATATCATGAAGCGCTGTCAGACTGGTGAGGCTCGGATTAAGGGAATTCTCCCGGATGATACAAAAGTCTATCACAAAACAGGAACCATAGGAAAATCAACCAATGATGTGGGAATCATAGAACTTTCCGGTGATGCTGGAAATCTCATTATCGTCATATTCATAAAAGAAGCCAAAGTGGACAATGAACAAAGCGAAGAAGTCATCGCCCAAATCGCCAGAACTTTATACGACTACTTCCTCTTTTCCACTGAATAAAGGGGATCTCCCATGAAATTAACTTCAATTTTTACTTGGGTAATCCTTATTCTTTTTTGTTCACCCATGGCTTATCCTGAGGATTATTCCCTGAAATCACCTGACGGTCAAATGGAAATCCGCGTCTTCGTGGACGGACAAATCAATTGGTCTGTCCATTTTAAAAATCAGCTTATCATTGATAAAAGCCCAATCTCTTTGATTCTGGAAAACCATAAAATTTTAGGTAAAGATCCTGTACCGGCAAACCTCCATAAAGATAAAATCAAGAAAGAGATAAGACCTGTGGTTCCGAATAAATCATCCCTGATTATGGATGAGTGCAGTCAAATGAAACTGGATTTTGAGGATCACTACTCACTCATTTTCAGGGCTTATGATGACGGAGCAGCTTATCGGTTCAGCACAAAATATCCGGGAGAGATCATCATAAAAGATGAAAAAATGCAGCTGAACTTCCCGGAAGATTACAGAGCCTATTTTCCTCAGGAAGAGAGCTTGATTTCTCACTATGAGCGGCTCTATCTAGAAAAAAAGCTTACCGAAATTCCTGAAAAAGCATTCGGTTCTCTTCCCGTACTCCTTCAGACTGAAAATCCTTTCTATATTTTGATCAGCGAATCTGACCTGGTTGACTACCCATGTCTGTTCCTCTCAGGAACCCAAAAAAAAGCTCTCAAAAGCCTTTTCCCTAAAGTCATCCTGGAAACCAAACCGGCTGAGACCAGAACTGACAGAAACGAAGTCATCACTAAACAAGCTGACTATATTGCTCAAACAAAAGGAACCCGCGATTTTCCATGGAGAGTCTTTATTATCGCTGATGATCCGGGAAAACTGGTTGAAAGCAACCTGGTTTTTCAACTAGCCAGCCCCTTGAAGACGGATCATACTGAATGGATTCATCCGGGAAAGGTTGCCTGGGACTGGTGGAATGCGCTCAATATTTTCGGAGTGGATTTTGAATCAGGAATCAATACAGAGACCTATAAATATTACATAGACTTTGCCTCTGAGTTCGGCCTGGAATACATCATTCTGGATGAAGGCTGGTCAAAAACGACACACATTGTCACAGAACCCAACCCTGAAATCAACATCAGGGAACTCATTTCATACGGAAAAGAAAAGGGGGTGGGCCTTATCTTATGGCTTTTATGGAAGCCCCTGGACAAAGACATGGGAAACATCCTAGAAACCTATGCCAAATGGGGAGTCAAAGGAGTGAAAGTGGATTTTATGCAGCGTGCTGATCAGTACATGGTCAATTTTTATGAACGAACCGCCCAAAAGGCGGCCCAGTACAAGCTTTTGGTTGACTTTCATGGAGCTTTCAAACCAGCCGGCCTGCGCAGAGCTTATCCCAATGTGCTGTCTTATGAAGGAGTCAAAGGGCTTGAAAACTGCAAGTGGAGCCGGGATATCACTCCCAAACATGACCTCACTCTTCCTTTCATCAGAATGGCCGCCGGACCCATGGATTACACCCCCGGGGCCATGAACAATGCTCAGAAATCTAATTTTGCAGCCCGGAATACCCGTCCTATGAGCCAAGGGACCCGGTGCCACCAAATTGCCCTCTACATCGTATATGAAAGTCCTCTGCAGATGCTTTGTGATTCCCCTTCCAATTACTATAAAGAAAAGGAATGCACTGAATTTCTCTCAAATATTCCTGTGGTCTGGGATGAAACCATAGTTTTGAAAGCTGAGATTTCAGAATACATTTTGTTGGCCCGAAAAAATGGCGAAAATTGGTATGTGGGAGCTCTCACCAACTGGACACCCCGTGATTTTGAGCTCGATCTTTCCTTCCTGGATAACGGCACCTATCGGGCCGTCATCATGAAGGATGGGATCAATGCCCACAAGCATGCCCAAGATTACCAGAAGACCGAAAAAGAAGTGACCGCCGCAAGTTCTCTCAGCATCAAAATGGCTCCCGGAGGAGGCTGGGCTGCCCTATTGACCAAAAAGCAAGATGACTGATTTGTAATTATTGAGCTTGAATCTTCACATTGTTTTTATTTACTAAGCCCCTTGGATAAGAACCGGTCTTTCCTGGAACGTATAAGAAGAGAGCTGACTCTTCCGAGACCGAGTTTTCCTCTAACCCGAAGTCTTCTAACCGCAGCGCTGGTTAACTTTTCGGGAACTTTGGGCTTTTCAGGGCCTGGTTTTCTTTTAAGGGTCAACGCATTACTGGGACATGTAGAAACACAGAGGCCGCATCCAATGCAATATTTTTGGTCTAATATCACTTTATCATGATCTAAGGTAAGCGCGTCCATCTGACATCTCTCCACACAAACTCCGCATCCCGTGCACAAGTCCTGGTCCAGCTGGGCAAAAAAAGGCGATGCCACCAGATCTGCAGGGGATGGATGTTTCTTCAAATTTCTCAGTACCTGACAGCAGCATCCGCAGCAGCAGCAGATATTAGCGATTTTTTTGGAAAAGCTGGCCTGAAGCACAAGTCCGGCCTCATCAGCTTTTCTTAAAAGCTCTAATGCTTTGTTTTTGTCAATCTCTTTTCCGATTCCTGCATTTCTGTATATATCAACACCGACTCCCATGACAAGGCAGTTCCCCTCCGGTTTATCACAGCCCTCGCCCATGATGCGGCGCTCTCTCCTGCAGATACAGGGAGCTTCCAGAAATTTAGAGTTTTTATCAATGAGTTTGACCGCATCTTCATAAGCAAGGACCTCTAAATTCTGATCAATGCTCTGTTCAACAGGGATAGTACGGAGCTGGGGAGCTTTTTTCCATTCCTCGAAATTAAGCAGTACAGGAACATATTCGTTAAAATCCTTAATAAGTTCTGGATCCAGATCATTAACATGAAGCTCCCATATACCAATGACAAACTGAACAGCCATAAAACGAGCAGGCCGGCCTTTTCGTTTCAAACGGTAAATAAGACCTTTTTTGGCCATGCTTTCAAGCTGACGGGAAACCTTCTCTTTGGGGAGTTCTGCGCGCTGGGCGATCACATCCGCTTCCTTCGGGATTAAAGTAAGCTTGAGGGCCAGCCGAGCTTCCTCCGGAGTGAACATCCTCCGCAGAATACGGAGCTCCACTCCACTCTCGGTCTCGGGATAGCCCCCCGGGAGATCATCCAGATGGAGGGCAAGCTTTTTATAAATATCTGCTGCCAAGGGACTTTCCTGACTCAATCGCTATCTTTTGAGCTGCTCAACCACCATCTTGTGCTTTTCATGAATCAATCTTTCTCCTTTTCCCAGGCTTTGATCCCGTTTTTCATCCAGTCAGGCATGGGCGCATCCTTAAGGTGGTGATCGAAAAACTGCTGCATACGTAGGGTCCAGTCCTTTTGATTGACTCTTTTGCGGAGCCCGTGGGGTTCTCCGTTATAGTTGAACATATAGGCTTCCTTTTCAAGCCTTCTCAGCGCCATAATAAATTCTATCCCCTGATACCAGGGAACCGCTCCATCTTCGTCATTGTGCATGAACATGATAGGAGTTTGAATTTTATCCACCCAGAATATGGGAGAATTTTCTATGTAGCGGAAAGGATATTCCCATATGGATCCTCCAATACGGCTCTGAGTGCGTTCATACTGAAACTGCCGGACCATTCCGCTTCCCCAGCGGATCCCGTTGTAAGCTGAAATCATGTTGGAAACCGGCGCACCTCCTTCAGCCGCAGCAAATATATTGGTTTGGGTGATCATGTAGGAAATCTGATAGCCGCCCCAGGAATGCCCCTGAATTCCGATGGCATCCGGGTTTATAAAGCCCTCTCTGATCAGCGTCTGGATTCCCGGAAGAACGCATTTCAACGCATCTTGACCCGGGTAACCGGTGTGGTACTCAATATCAGGCATCCATATGATATATCCATTGCTCACATAATAGGGCATATTTATGGAAGTCCCGGGAGAAGGATTCCGGTAATAATGAAGGCCGTTATGAAGGGTCTCATAGATATAAACCATCAAAGGATACTTTTTTTGAGGATCAAAATTATCCGGTTTGATGAGTATTCCTTTTAACGGCATACCGTCAGAGCTTTTAAAATCCCGAAGCTCAGCCTTTCCCCAAATATAAGGCTCCATCTGTCGGCCCAAGTCTGTGACTTTTTGAAGATTTGAAAAATTCATATCACTGATCCAGATGTCCGGGTATTCGTCAAAGGCCATTCTATTGAAAATCAAGGTATCTGAATTTTCTGCTTTTCTGGGATACCCAAAATACATATCATCCATGGTGAGCTTAGTCGGGACTTTCTTTCCCTGCACCTGATCCGAATAAAATCCCTGCGCCATGGTCTGTTCATTGGTCACACGGAATAAGAGGGTTTCTTCGGTGCTAATGGTTTCTTCTTCAGGATCAAGCCGCACATAACGGAAAGACAGGTTGTTTTCCCTGCCGAAACCTTCTGTAATCCTACGGGCATTGGTGCCGTCCGGCTCAATCTGCCAAATATCATACTGGTCATAGACCAATACAGAACTGTCGTCTTCTGTCCATCCAGCAATCCCGTATGGATAAGGGGGACTGGGTGTGTCCCAATCCTGCCTCTCAAAAGGCACCTCTATGTCTTGGGTCACATTTTTCACTTTTCCGGATGCAATATCATAGATATGCCAGTCTTTATCTTCAAACCAGTAGACATATTTTGCACCTGGGGATAAGCGGGCATTGGAGTAAAGTTCCTTCTTAACCAGAGTTTTTTCTCCTGTGTGAGGATCAATGATATACACATCATAAAAAGAACCAAAGTAGGCAATGCGTTTGGCATACGGCCAGAATGTTTGTCCAAACGCTATTTTACCGTTATCCGAAACTTGGACATCAGGAATCTCTTCATCTGCCAGCTTCACGAATCTATTGCTTTTCAGATGATAAACAGACTCCCAGGTATTTTTCCGCACTTCCTCTTCCATTTTTTTCTGCTGAGGCTGGGGCAGAGGATCATCCCAGTGCCACAGATCAAATTTTGCCTCTTCTTCCTCTTTTTCTTCATTTTCTTTCTTAGGCTCTGGAATCTCTTTGATCCCAAACATCACTATCCAGCCGTCCTCAGTGAAAGATATATCAGATTTATCACTGACCGCCATTCCCTCTGGAAAATTGGGGGTGGATGTGTGCGAAATCCATAGGGAAGCCTTGTCATCCCCCACATTCCATCCGTATAGATTAAAGGTTGGCTCATCTGCTTCATAATCATCCCTGTCCGTTAAAAAAGCAAGCCGAGTTTCCTCTTCATCCATAGCTAATTTCTTATAATTTCCTTCACCGGTCAACAGAGGAGTGCTGTTATCTTGCCCGGGTTTTAAAACATAGATTCCATCAGTCTCAGGATTTTCCTCACTGGAAACTGTATAGAGAAGATATTCTCCATCTTTTGAAAATCGATATTCTAATACAGAATCCCTTGTGGTTTCACTCCCATCCTCAAGAGACCGCAAGACCAGGGGAGCCCCGTATTCTTTCTCTTTCTTTTTCTCCTCATCTTCTTCTTGTTCTTCTTTTTTCGGTTCTTCCT
>JAWLEN010000016.1:28071-34134 GCA_041686095.1 Candidatus Aminicenantota bacterium | reverse complement strand
GACCATTATTTTTACTCCTATTTTCGGCCGTTTGGTTGACAAAAAAGGCAAGGCCGCTTCTCTGATGATATTGGGTTCTCTGCTGCTTATTTATGCCCACATTACTCTGTCCCTGCTGAACAGCGCTGTTCTGGGTTATACGGGCCTGTTTGCTCTGGGCATTGCATTTTCTCTGGTTCCGGCCGCTATGTGGCCTTCAGTGGCAAAAATCGTAGCTGAAAACCGGCTGGGAACTGCTTATGCCACCATGTTTACGGTTCAGAATTACGGATTGTCAGCTTTTTATTGGGGCATAGGCAAGGTGCTGGATATGACCAACTCCGAAGTGGTTCAAGCCATCCAATCCATGCGGGACAAGCTTATGGCCCAAGGATTCTCCAGAGCTGAAGTAGCGGAAAAAATCGAAACTATGCGGGCCACAGGAGAGATTCCTACCTATGACTACACCATTCCTATTCTCATGCTGGTAGGACTGGGAATTATTTCCATCTTTCTGGCCTTCCAGTTAAAACGAGCTGATAGGGCACAAGGGTATGGATTAGAACTTCCTTCAGGAGAAAGGCAAAGCCAAAAGACATAAATAATCCTGTGGCATAATGAAAAAAAGGAGGGTCCTATGTCTCAAATCAAAGAATTGGAAAAAAAACTCATCAAAAACTGGCTGGTTTATCCGGGATTTGACCTGGAACTCGTAGCCAGCGGCTTGGATCTGCCGGTCAATATTGCTTTCGTACCTTCTCCCAAAAAAGATCCCAACTCCCCTCTGTTTTATATGACCGAACTGTACGGGCAAGTTAAGGCCGTGACTCAAGAAGGTACCGTGAGCACCTATGCCAAAGGGCTGTTGAATTACAAGCCCACTCCGGAAATACCGGGTCATGGAGAGTCTGGACTTACCGGAATCTGCGTGGATCCTCCTACTGGAGATTTATTTTTATCTATGCTTTATAAAGAAAAAGGCAAGATGAAGGGCAAGGTGATCCGTACATCCAGTAAAGACAGACTGAAAATGGATTCCTTGAAGGTGGTGATCGATGATATTCCGTCCACCACCCGGGCTCATCAGATACAGGCTGTGACCATTGGGTTTGACCGAAAACTCTATGTGAATGTGGCAGACGGAGGAGAGTGGAAGAAGTCCCAGGATGATAAAGATTTAAGAGGGAAAGTCTTGAGAATGGAGAAGGATGGTTCGATTCCCTGGGATAATCCTAATCCTGACAGCACTATCTATGCCAAAGGTTTTCGAAATCCGTTTGGGGCTTCATGGCGGCAGAGCGATCAGTGTCTGTACATTGCAGGCAATGGCCCGGATGTGGATGACCGTCTTGCTAAAGTCCTGCCTCTCACGAACTACGGCTGGCCCGGAACAATGAGAAAAAATTCCTTTTTCTGGTGGCACAACACCCAGGCTCCGACAGCTCTGGATTTTATGCAGAGGGGCCAGTTTCCCCCTCAATTCAATGACCATTTGTTTGTGGCTCTTTTTGGTGAAGCCTATGCAGAGGGATTGGGAGTAAAAGGCAAGAAAATCGTCAAACTTCAGTTAAATGAAGATTCAACCGCTGTTAAATCCTATGATGATTTTGTGGTGTACAGAGGAAAAGGAGCAGCCAGTCCCTGTGGATTGGCTTTTGGTCCGGATGGGCTTTATTTTACTGACCTTCATGGAGAAACAGTGGGTGGAGACAAAACCGGCGGCAATGTGTACAAGGTCAAACCAAACAAAGAGACGATGGAAGAAATGAAGGGGCATTCTGATCAATACGGAGAAATCTGGTCAAAACCCTAAGTGACTTATTCAGTCCATCACATGGGGGTCTTTCCTGATCATAGGGACAATAACAAAAGGAAACATCCATCACCACTTCTTATAATACAATAAAGAACAAAATATAAGCAAAACATAAAAAGTATATGGTTGACAGTGAACAATGACTTGACCTTTGAAAAACAGAAAAATAATATAAAAACACAAATTAGGATTAGGAGGTGACAAATTGGAAAATAAAGAATTGGTCAGTATGTTAAACAGAGACCTGCGGGATGAACACGCCGCCGTGGTGCGCTATCTTATCCACAGTTATTTAGAAGGGGAGGACACTCCTTTAGGGGCCAGTCTTCTTTCCAGAGCGAGAGAAGAGATGTGGCATATGCATTGGCTGGGGAAGATCATCGCTCAAAAGGGGGGAGAGCCGGACATGACTGCAGCCGGATACCCTCATGATCCCACCAACCGAACGACGATATTTGAGTCCTATGTGGCGTATGAAAAAAAGTTGATTCCTCATTACAATCAGGAGGCAGATCAAGTTGATGATCCTCATATCAAGAGAGTTCTGCAAAGAGAAGCATGGGAATCAGAAATGCACGCCACCAAATTTCAGCGAATTTTAAATAAACTTTCCCCAGAAGAAGCAGAAGGTTTGCCAGGAGGAGAAAATGAACTACCAGGAGAATTCTTAAATAAGCTCCAGGAAGCTGTAGCTAAAAAATACACTCAGATGCTCCAGCACATTAGAGATTCATGGATTTTTCAGAAACAGGGAATGGAAGCATGGCAGATCATGGATTTTTCCATGACCCAGATGAAGCAGCTGGCTCATTTGGCTGAAGATGTGGCTGAGAATGGGATGACCCCTAGATTTGAGCTGGGGGAGATAGAAAAAAGCACATCTATCGGCCTGGCGTTGGAAAAAGCAGTGGAGCAGCTCAGAGAATCACGGGATCGGCACCTTCAGTTTGCCGGGGATTCAGAAGCTCAAAAGCATAAGGGTTTTATGATCAATCTGGATCTGACATTAAAGCAGGAAAAATATGAACAGGAAGAAATAGAGGATTGGATTTCGAAAAAGGAGTGAGGTGAAGAAACGGGGAGAAAAAGTGATTGAACCTTTTATCTGTCTGAAATTTTATTTAGACTTGGACTGGAAGTATCCTTCTCTGTGAAACACTTTGTAGTTCTTATCTTTGATTATGACTTCTATGTTTTTAAACTGATCGTCTGCTGTATCATGAGTGGGGGAATAATACAGAAGGTAGCATTTATCAGCAATTCTTGAAGCACTCTTAAGCGCTGCATCCGGGTTTTGTGCGCTGGTCACAATGCCGCCTGTGGATTGGGCCAGTTCTGAGAAAATTTCATACAGGTCTTCTGACTGTTCTCTCATAACAACTCCTGAGATTTCTTGAGGTGATTTATCAAAAAACATCAGGTTCAGCATCAAAGAAGAATCAGCAAAGACTTTTTTCATACGGTCGATATTGATATCCATATCTCGATGGTAAACCTGAAAAAGGTCTTGAAGTTGATTCAGCACTCCCTGATTATCCTGATTGTTGCTGATCAATCGGTTCATTGTGGTGGAATTGAGTTCAGGACGGTATTCTCTTTGGTAAAAAAGGAATACGATCTTTTGACCGGGAAGAGACTTGAGATGAGCAGCAAATGATAAAAAATTTCTCTCATCAACAATTCTCAAGCTTTCTAATTTTTCTAATGTTTCACGGTAATTAGGCAGCAGGTGAACCAAGTCAGATGGACCCATGCTGTCTGCACTGCTGGTATCGATGCTGGTCTGATAGGTGCTCTGCTGACCGCCGCTCATGCTGGACAATGTACTGACAATCCGCTTGAGGTCAATGATGGCAGAATTGTATTCTGAGGAACCGAACTGAGTGTCTTTTCGGATAACTTTAGTGATATCCTGAACCAGATCCTCACGTGATTTTATTTTTGTGGCTTTTGGAGAAAGAGTGTATTGTTTTAAAGGAGTGACAAGTATGATACTGTCTCCTGAACGGAAGATGTTAATAAAAAAATAATTCATCCCTTCTTTGATTCTGGGACTGTATTCGGTCATCTGGAAGAGGAAGCAGAACTGACGGCCCAGTTCAGGCTTGATCTGTTGTTTGCGGTCTTGTCTTATGACCTGAGCTTTTTCTGTCAGATATAGGGCCTTTGTATTTTGGAGAACGCCATTTTCATATATTTCAAAGTCATCTATACTGAGGTTATCCACGAATTGATTTCCATCAAACACTCTTACTGGAATTTCGATATTCACCCCAGAATCTTTCTGATTTTCCTGAGTTAAAGAGATATTTACGGCTAAAAAAACAGCTGCAAAACACACTAGGATTTTTTTAGACATTTAAAACCTCCTGATTGGATTATATCCCAATGCCTTTAACTGTCAATCCTTTTTTAATGAGATGCATGAGTGATGTTGATTTTAAAAAGATGATCAGAAGGAATAAATAAACTTAGTATAGATGGCCTGCCGATTCAGACCCTGCTCTCCAAATCCGGAAAGACCTCTCTGATAAACGAGGTGAAGTATTCCCCCTGATGGAATGATTTTCCATTGATAATTCAAGTATAGATTAAATTTATGAGCTTTAGAGTTGTGCTGGAAAAATATCCGAAGTGTCCGGTTTCGGTCTATATCATAAGTGCCTTCCAGGATATAAATTCTGGTACTGTTGTAAGCAGGGGGAATGTTGTATTTGTATTTGACCCAATTGGCTCTTATCCCCATAAAAAATTTTTTAGAGACAATAAAATCTTTATAGGCTTCATAATATTCATAGCTTTGAGCGAAAAATCTTCCCATTCCAAGAGAAAGATAAAAAGTGTTTCCCTTTCCCTTATAATATCCAGATGTGACTTTGGTGAGTTTATTGTGATATTCCCTGCTTCCCACATACAGCTTGTATTTACGTCCCACTACAGGATTGAGAAGATTGAAAACATAGTCAGGATCAAAGTAGGGGAGAGGCCCCAGTGAAAATTTGTATTCCTCCCAGTCTTTAAAATCTATTCCTTCTCCTGGTTCAACCACTCCTTCTGGGAAAAGCGTATTGAATTTGTAGTCTCTGGTATGAAGGACAGATAATTTCCAAAAGTTTTGAAAATGAAGAGTGAGGGACTGATCAATCTGCCAGCTTCGGAGAGTGCCTTCAATACTCCAATATATGTCATAGTAAGAGTCATATTCAATGGTCTCCATTCCTAAATGGTTAAAGGAAAATAATTTGTTCAGTGACACCTCAATTTCCTGCCTGTCATCGTCCAAAATATAACCGACCTGGTTGGCGTTCTCCCAAAAATGCTCTTCGATTCTTTTCAATCCCAGATGAAGATAAAAAGCAGGGAGGTCAAAGTGAAGCTTTATCAAGGAAGCGGTGTTGTCTTCCGAATAGTCGCCGTAACTCAGAAAAAATTGGCCAGCAAGTTTGATTTGCCTGGTCAGATCCCAATTCATACTCACTGCAGCGCCCCCTTTGTTTTGGTTATCTAAAAGTTTATTAGAGGCAGCGATAGAAATGGAGAATGATTTGATGAGTCGGGTATTCATTTTTAAATAAGAGAAGTTGGCGCTGTGTATTTCTGACTCTTTTTTGGTTTGAGTTGTGATTCCGGAAAATTCCAGCGCTCCGGATTTTCCTTGAAATTTCAATCCGCCGTAAATATCATCAATTCGCCTTGGATAGAACAGAGAGAAATTGGGATCAAATGGATGGGTATCTCTAAAAAAGAAAGGCCGTTTATCCTGGAGATCGAGTTCAAACATGGTCAGATTAATTTTTTCATCTATGGGCTCGACAGTGGCAAAATCAGGATTTAAAGTTAAAGAACCCGAAAAATTTTTATGGGGAGAATAGGTGGTATCTAAACCACCTCCTTTTAAACCCACCTTTTCATCTGTTATAAAACCAGGAAGAACATAGGCATTGAGGCTCCAAGCTTGGCGTCTTGCGATAAGATCAATTCTTTTTATGAGCTGAGGTTCATCTAGATTAAAGATAGGATCAAGTGGGCCTGACCAAAGGAGGGTATCCAAGCGGGGAACCACCCGTGAAATACTTATTCCCATGCTTTTATCCACATCCTCTTCGTATTTAAACTCTTTTAAATCAATGGATATTTCTACGGTCCATCCGCTGTCAGTTAAAGTCGCGGCAGAATTCCAGGCTCCCTCCCATTTGGGGTCAATGATGGATCCATCAGGGGAAATCTTAGCGTCTAAACGAGCGCCCCTTATATTGGTTCCAAATAAA
>JAWLEN010000016.1:22157-27971 GCA_041686095.1 Candidatus Aminicenantota bacterium | reverse complement strand
GCAGAATTCCAGGCTCCCTCCCATTTGGGGTCAATGATGGATCCATCAGGGGAAATCTTAGCGTCTAAACGAGCGCCCCTTATATTGGTTCCAAATAAATAGTAATATTTTCTATCATACATAGATTCGAGAAGAACATAAACAGAATCATCAGTTCTTAAATCGCCGTCTCTTATGGTCATTTCCCCTCTGATAAGACTGGGATTTGAATCAAAACAGGAAAATCCTATATACATATTAGAGGCACCATAGAGGATTTTAACAGAAGTCTCTACTTGAGATGGATCAGTCCTTTCTGATTGTCTGTAAAGCAGGCTTTTGGCTTCAGGCGCATTTTTCCAAACAAATTCTTCCAACTTTCCGTCCAAGGTGATGGGATCGGTGATTTTTAAAACAGGACTTTCTTTTACCTCTTCAGAATCAACGACCTGGCTTACAAGAGGGAAATTGAGAAGCAGAATAAACCAAGATAAAACCAGTAATTTAATAATTATTTTTATTGGTTTTGCATTGAAATAACTGACCATAAGTGAAATATTTTTGTGGTTTTTTACTTCAATGTCAAGGGAAACCATGTAAAATATTTTTATTGACGTCGTGATTTTCATATGTTATTAATCCTAAATTAAAAATTGAAAGAAGATACTAAAAGAAATTCTGAGAATTTAGTTCTTGTCAATGCCTTTTATACCAACAGCATCCTCTTGAAAGGGCTCATCAATTTTTTGTCAGCTTCAATCTCTCCCGGAAGATATGGAAAAACAAAATATTTCAAAATATAGCCTTGTTTTGGGCAGGATTTGGGCTTCTGATCATTGGATCCAAAAAGACCCCAAAGGAAATCACTGGTTGAATTAATTGTTTATTTGTGGATATATTATACTTGACGTGGATTGCCTTTCATCATTTTCAAATTAAAAAAAGGAGGCTCCTTATGAATGATGAAAAAAAAGACAAAGGAAAAAACGTAGGAGGAAATGCGAGCCTGATCGGACCAATCTGGTTTATTGGCTGGCTGTTCACCATCGGATTTGCTGATCTGACTTTCTGGAAAGCTGTTTTGGCCTTGATCATTTGGCCGTTTTATTTAGGAAACGCAGTTTAATTGTAGTCTCCTTTTCTTTTTAGTTAAATGAGATGTGGGATGAGAATCAAAGTGAAAAAATCATAAAATCGAGGCCGATCTGGACTTGGCTTCCACCGCTTATCTTTCTTTTACTGACCGGAATTGTTTTATTGACAAATTCAAATAAAACTCTGTTCCTTTTAATCAACCAGGCTTCCTGTTTCACAGGGGATAAATTATGGGCTGTACTCACTTTCTTCTCAGACGGCTTGGTCTCTTTTATCATTTTACTTCCCCTTATTTACAGAAAGCCCCGGTTGATTTGGGCTGTGTTCCTGGCCGCGGTATTATTCACTGTGTTCGGCCAGGGGATCAAACATTTAGCCCGTGTCCCTCGGCCTCCCCAAGTTTTTTCTCCGGAAGAATTCCATTTGATCGGGCCGGACTGGGGTCATAATTCTTTTCCTTCCGGGCATGCTTCCATGGTATTCAATCTGGCAGGTGTTTTTTCTTTGACTGTCAGAAAAAACTGGATTCGTTTTTTGCTCATTGGTTTGGCGTCAATTATTGCGCTTTCTCGAATCGTGGTTGGAGTTCACTGGCCTGTTGATGTATTAGCGGGAGCTGCCATAGGCTGGACCACTATTTGGATCGGTCTTGAAGTATCCAAAAAAACAGATTGGGCCTGGAAAGGGACCGGAAGAAAGGTCATGGGAGCTGTTCTTATGGCAGGGTGTCTGCTTCTCTTTTTTGTGGATTATACGGGGCATGAAGATATCCTATTTTTTCAGCGAATGATTGCGTTTATTTTTCTGATCGCAGGAGGGCATGAATACGCTAGGATCTATGGTTGGAAAGGCTTTTTTTCCAAGTGATTCCGCCTAATCTGAATTGATCTGGATTAAGTTATAAACAGGTCTTTGCTGGGAAAATTAGGTTCGCTGGTCACATTTATCCCTAATCTTTTTAAACCGGCTTCGTCTCCAGAAGAAGGGATATGAGTGATGTGCATTTCAGTATTGTGAAGTTTGTTGAGCTGTTCTAGAGCAAGTGAAGCATCAGGATTGACGGTGGCGCTCACGCTTAAAGCAATCAGTGTTTCTCCCAGATCCATACTTGGATTTTTTCTGTTAAGAATTTTTTCTTTCAAACTGCTGATCGAATCCATCACGTTTTTATTTAGAAGGTGGATTTCATCTGGAATTCCTGCTAATTTTTTTACAGCATTGAGTATCAAGCTCGATGAGGCGTGCATCAATGGAGAGTTGCATCCTTTAATAATAGTGCCTTCATTTAATTCTATGGCAGCTCCGCAGAATATGCCGTCTCTTCCCTTTTGTTGGTACCTGGCTTCCTCAGCTGCTTCTATAGCCGGCTTAACCACTCTCCGGTCCTCAGGTTTGACTCCCAGTTCTTCCATTAACAGCCTAGTTTTGGTCACAGTTTCTTTTTCAATAAATCCCATAGCATACTCACACTGATACCGGTAACTTCTTCTTATGATTTCCTGTGAGGCGGCCTCTCTGACCACTTTATCATCAGTGATAGCAAACCCAGCCCTGTTCACTCCCATGTCTGTCGGAGATCGATATATGGAATCCGTATCTGTGATATGTTCTAAAATTCTTTTTAGTACAGGAAAAGCCTCTATGTCCCGGTTGTAATTGGTTGCTTTTTCTCCATAAGCTTCAAGATGGAATGAATCGACCATGTTGAAATCACCTATATCGGCTGTAGCTGCTTCATAGGCTAAATTTACCGGATGTTTCAGATCCAGGTTCCAAATAGGGAAAGTCTCGAATTTAGCGTATGAGGATTTAAGTCCTTTTTTATGGTCATGGTAAAGCTGAGCTAGACATGTGGCCATTTTTCCGCTTCCAGGCCCTGGAGCAGTAACCACTACAATAGGCTTTGATGTTTCAATGTAGGGAGCGGCTCCATATCCTTTTTCACTGGCAATGGTGGCAAGATCAGTGGGATATCCTGGGATGGATCGGTGAGTGTAAGTCTTAATGCCCCGACGTTCCAGTCGGTTGTGAAACTGTTGGACTGCTGGCTGGTCATTGAATCTGGTAATAACCACAGCCAGTACGTCCAGTTCCCAACTTCGCAGGTCGTCAATAAGCCTTAAAGTATCCACATCATAAGTTATGCCAAAATCAGCTCTGATCTTTTTTTGTTCAATATCTCCTGAATAAACACAAAGGATGATATCTGCCTTATCTTTGAGAGTTTGAAGAAGGCGGATTTTGGCATTGGGATCGAATCCTGGAAGAACTCTGGAGGCATGATAGTCAAATACAAGTTTTCCTCCGAATTCTAAATAAAGTTTTCCTCCAGAATTTTTAGCTCGTTCAAGGATATATTTGCTCTGTTCCTGAAGGTATTTATCTTTATCAAATCCTTTTTTATTGATCATGATCTTAGAAATTAGATTTAGCGGTTTCCGAAACGGGGATTCACGATATTGTTGTAGATAGAACCAAACCTGTAATTCAGCCTGAGGTTCAAGCTGAAGTCATAATTGGTGGCAAGTTGCTTGAGCTCTAGAAGGATTTCATCTTTTGATGCCCCTTCTCTGGGCAGAGAGAGCTGGTCTCTGACCCGGGCGTATTCACCGTCTATACCAAAAGACAATCCTTTAAAGACTCTCACAGATAGGCCAGCTTCAAATTGAAGGTTATTTTTACCAAAGTCATGGAGGTAGTTGGATCCTTCCAAACGCATCCCTGCAGAGCCCCAGGGTTCTTTGATTTCTAAAGTGACATTCAAGCTTTGCTGGAATAGATTTTCTAAAGTTTTGTCAAAAATAGTGATTTCATTATATTGACGATAGGTATACTGCAGTCGATATTGGATCCGAAGCTCCCGTCGGTTAGACTGTTGGTATGGAAAAATATTGTATTCTACTGCCGGACCTATGGTGGCGAAAATATACGCATTATCATAAGAAGATGAATACAAATGAATTCCGGCTCCTGCAGACCAGTGGTCATTAATGCTTTTGACCCATTGGGAGTAAACCATTTGTCGGTCTCTTACGCTGATAATCTCTTCCTCTTCCTCGATATCATATTTCCTTTTTCTATAATTAGTGTTAAGCCAGAAACTGAATTTTGATGCTTCTGTGGTCCTATTCGCGGAAAGAGAAATCGAATACCGGTACTGTTTTGACATTTGTTCCAAGTCCATATTTCCACTGAGACTGAAGCTGAATACCCAGTAATCCCATTTGTCGGAAGTGACGGTTGGAGTTTTTTCAGTCGTTTTTTTTTCATAGGATACTGTGATGTATTCAGATAAAGGGGTGTCAGAAACATAGGGTATGAGGCCTTGTTTCAGCATTTTGACCAGGCCTTCTCTTATTTGGGCTTCTGTATCTGTGGATTTAGAAAAATATTTTAATATGGAGTCTCGACCTTCATATTCTTTAAGCCCGATGAAATTAAGGGTATATTCATACCCTCCGCTTCCTGTGGTGCGTCGGGTGATTAAAACATGAACATCTGCGTTTTCTCGATCTCTCATGTAGTTCACAAAGGTGATTTCAGTCCTTATGTAATCCATATCACAGAGGCGCCGGCTGCAGTCCAGAAAAACATTAGGGGCTGTGCTCCTCAAATCCTCTTCTTGAGCTGAAAGCGGTCCCACCATAGATGGGATCCAGCACAGGAGCCCAACAACTAAACTTAGTATTCTCTTTCTTGTCATTTCCTATCTCCACTATCTGATGTGAATTGGGATTCGGGGGTTAAAAAGTATTTATTTTGTCCTAATAAAAACCTGTGACCAGGGCATAAAATTGACCTCTGAACCTCTGGCGATGTGTTTTCCTTGAATGAACTGCTTGTAAAGCCAGGTATGCAAAACAAGGATGCGAAGCAGACTCTTTTCAGGAAGTTTTTCTTCAGCGATCACTATTTTGTTTTCTTTAAAATTGTCAATATCGAGGAGAATCTCACCGGTTTTAAAGTTGTAAGCATCGACTTTTACAGGGCCTGGGCAGCGTTGAAATTCCCAGGTGATCGAAAGAGGCTGAGAACTGTCAATAATAGAGGGCTGAGGACTCTTGATCACAAGCCAGTCTGGAACAGGATAGGTTCTTTCCAGGTTAATTCCTTCAGGAATAGATATTTTCAGCACCACTTCTTTCACCAGATTTTCCTTGGCTATATCGATTCTTTTTTCGTAATGTCTTTCTTTAAAGTCCAGTTTTATAGAATTAATCTCAACTGTTGCGTTATGGATAATATCTCCACAGGATGAATCTCTGCGCAGTTCAATGTAAGAACGTATTTCTGCATGATCGATGTCATTGTTGTAGTCGTATCGAGAGAGACTGAAAGTAGGATAGATTGTGGCCCTGATATAAAATTTGGGTTGACTCTGTTCTTGTTGGGCAGCTAGAAATATTCCTGATATCCCCATTCCCATAACCAGTAAAAATACAATACCTTTCCTCATAAATCCCTCCTCTGTTTCTCCTGAATCATTATAACACAGTCATAGTAGATAAAGTATCACTTAATCCAGACTATTCACCATAAAATGGCGATGTTTTTATTATTTTTCTTCAGTGATTTCTTTATAGATGATTTCAACTAGACTGGGCCATCGGCTTTGGCCTTGTTCGATGCCGAATTCTTTTTTTACTTCTTCTAGAGATTTCCCTTTTTCTATCAGTGCTTTTATTTTTTCCTGTTTTTTTTCAAGAGAGGTGATCAGGTCCCGGATGTTTTCCCTTTGAG
>JAWLEN010000016.1:0-22057 GCA_041686095.1 Candidatus Aminicenantota bacterium | reverse complement strand
TTACTTCTTCTAGAGATTTCCCTTTTTCTATCAGTGCTTTTATTTTTTCCTGTTTTTTTTCAAGAGAGGTGATCAGGTCCCGGATGTTTTCCCTTTGAGCGTTGGCATAGGGGAAGACAATTAAAGTGAATATAAAAACCAATAAAAAAAGTCTTATATTTGTTTTCATCTAACGCCTCCTATCTGTTTTATAATCACTATTGTGCTTATTAAAAGCCTAAACAGGAACCTAATCCATAATAAAATATTATGCTTTTACTATCAACAGGAATTTCCGCGGCTCCATAAAAGAGACAATTTTCTTTTAGACATGATTGATTTGTGTATAATATTGAAAATTGATTTAAAATTGAAATGAGAACAAATTTCAACGAGAAAGCTTTGGGTACCTGGTCTGCGGTAGCAGCCTATGTATCCTGGGGACTTTTGCCCCTTTATTGGAAGACTCTGGATCAGATTCCTGCCTTAAAGATTCTTGCCCATAGGATTGTGTGGTCATTTGTTTTTCTTTTTTTCCTGGTTTCCTATCGAAAGATCTGGTCGGGGATCAGAAAAATATTGACAGTAAAAAAAACTAGAAACTCATTTTTTCTCACCTCCTGTTTTTTAGGAGTAAATTGGCTGACTTATATTTGGGCGGTGAATTCAGGTCATGTTGTGGATGCCAGTCTGGGGTATTTTATAAATCCCTTGATAAGTGTTTTACTGGGAGTTTTTTTTCTTAAAGAAAAGCTCAATTTTTGGCAAAAGATATCTGTATTACTTGCTTTGATGGGCGTTTTATACATGACTGTGAATCTGGGAAATATTCCATGGATTTCTCTTGTTTTGGCCCTGACTTTTGGATTTTATGGTTTTTTCAGAAAAAAAGCAGATGCGGATTCAATGGTTGGGTTGACCACTGAAATGATGATTTTATTGCCAGCTGCTGTCTTGTTTATCATGGTTATTAATATCAATGGAAACGGTGTTATAGGCAAAGTTCCTTTTCCAACTCACCTTCTTCTGCTGGGGACAGGAATTGTGACTGCTTTGCCTCTCTTGTGTTTCAATTACGGAGTGAAAAGAATTGAACTTAAAACAATCGGCTTTCTTCAATATCTATCTCCCACTTTTCAACTCTTTCTGGGAGTATTTGCTTTTAGGGAACCGTTTTCATTAACCCATATAGTGAGTTTTGGGCTTATCTGGATAGCTCTGATCGTCTATTCAGCCTCGAACGCTTCTTTTATGCTGCGGATCGAGCCTCAGAAAAAAAATCATAAAAAAGATTAAAACGAGAGAAAAGTTTGAATAATCATTTTAAAAAATTCTTGCATATCGTGGAAATGAAAATAATAATAAAAACATCGCCATTTTTTTATAAATAATTCAGGTTTATAATTTAAAAAATATAAAAGGAGATACCCCATGAAGAACATATCGTCAAAGAAGTGGCTTAAATGGGCCTCATTTTTATCTGTCTTGACTTTGATACTTGCCTTTTCTGTTTTTTCATTTCAAAAATCGCCTGCAAAAGAAAATTTAGAAGCCAATTTTCAAGGATGCACCAGTATCATGGCAGGCCGGTTAGCCACCACAGACGGTTCTGTTATCACTGCCCATTCCTGTGATGGCAATTACAGAACCTGGGTTGAAATTGAGTCTGGCCAATCTTATCCTGAGGGAGCAACCACCAAGGTTTACCATGGACTTCTTCACACGGAAACCTCTTGGGATCAAAGAGGTGTTATGGAACAGGGAGAGGTCCCCCAGGCTAAAAAGACTTATGCCTTTTTAAACACAGCTTACCCCTGTATGAATGAAAAGCAGCTTGCCATAGGAGAGACCACTATTGGAGGCCGAAGAGAGCTAAGAAACAGTGAAGGAATGTTTTATATAGAAGAACTCCAGCGCATCGCTCTGCAGAGATGCACCGAAGCTAAGGAAGCTATAAAACTGATCGGGAAACTCGTCAAGGAATATGGATACTGCGATAGAGGAGAATGTTTGACATTTGCCGACCCAAAAGAAGTCTGGCATTTTGAAATTTTTGGGGCTGGTCCTCTTGAAATAGGCGCAGTATGGGCTGCTGTCCGGATTCCCGACGACCATGTGGGGGTTTCAGCCAATATTCCCAGAATCGGAGAGCTTGATTTGGATGACCCGGAACATTATATGGCATCGGACAATGTTTATTCTCTAGCCCAGGAAATGGGATGGTGGGATCCTGAAGGCGAAAAACCTTTTAAATTCTGGGAGGCCTACAGCGGAAGGAAGCCTTTTTCTACCAGAGAATATTTTGTTTTGAGTGCTGTGGCACCTTCCCTTAATCTCAGCATGGATTCCGAAGAGCTGCCTTTTTCCGTTAAACCTGATAAAAAGATATCAGTCAGGGACGTGATGGCGTTATACAGGCAGACCTATCAGGGGACTGAATTAGATATGACAAAAAATTTGATGGTGAAAAAGAGGAGAAGTGATGAACTGATATTGAGCCCTATTGTTAATCCGTGGATGAACTGGGATTTTATCGGCCTGCTCAATACCATTAAGCCGGGAATAGTGGAGCCTGCGAGAACCATTGCTATTTCAGGATGTTCTTATTCTGAAGTCCTTCAGTGCAGAGACTGGCTTCCTGATGAAGTGGGAGGAATTGCCTGGCTTGCTTTTGACAATCCGGGTCAAAGCCCCAGAATCCCTGTATTTGCTGGAGTGACTGAGCTCCCTCCCAGCTTTGAGATCGGCGCGCAGCACAGATTTAGAACAGATTCGGCATGCTGGGCTTTTAGGCGGGCCAACAGACTTTCTCAGGTCAGATGGGGAGTCGCTGGGAAGTATATTGAAGAAGCGATTTCAGAATTTGAAGAAAAAGCTTTCACTGACCTTCCTATGATTGAAAAAAAAGTCAAAGAATTGTACAGCCGTGAAAACTCTGAGGAAAATGTGAAGAAGATCAAAGAATATCTAACAAAATACACCAATGACTTTGCCCGTGCTGCTATGCATAAGTATTGGGAGCTGGGGGATATGTTTTGGGGGATGTTTGGTCGAGGTTTTTAATAATAGGATTCTTGTTCCCACCACGAATCCACAACCTCTAAGTTACCCTCTTTATCTTTGAATAAGAATTTGGTCCCTTGTTTAGGGCTCATTTCCATGCCTTTATAGATAACGATGAGTTGAAGATTTTCATCTTTTTCAAAGTATTCTTTAGCTTTTTTAATGGCATCCTCTTCAGAGGGATAGGCTTTTTTGTCTTCTAAAATTAAAGTATCTTCATACGAATAGTCTGTTTTTCCTTTATGGCCCTGAAGATAATATTTGGTTTTCATGCTGTTCTCCTCTGATGAATGTTGTTTGTTGTTTTATACATGAACAATATATTTTAGAGGAATCGCTCAATAATGTAAATTGTTTAATGTCATTTTATGAATATTTCAGGTTCATTGACATAAGTGATATTAAAAAATAAAATCAACTGGTATCAAGGAGTCTATTATGCTAGTCCTAAATCAGAAAGATATTCTGAATGCAGTGACACGGAATGAAATAGTGGATTCTGTGGAAAAGGCTCTGCGAATGTATGAAGAAAAAAATTTTCATATGCCAGACCGCATGCATGTGGACTACAGAGGCAATACTCTCTTATTAATGCCCTGTTTTACCAAAAAAAGCATGGGAACAAAACTAGTCTCTCTGTATCCTGAAAATGAAAAAAAGGACCTTCCTGTTCTTTTTGGAATCATGGTCCTCAATGATGGAAACACAGGGAAACCCTTGGCTGTACTGGATGGCTCTGCACTAACAGCTCTCAGAACAGGAGCTGTGGGAAGCGTGAGCATCCGTCATATGACTCCCAAGAAAGTCAATACTTTAGGGATAGTGGGAGCTGGAGTTCAAGGGTTTCATCAAACCATCACAGCGTGCACTCAGAGAGATTTCAAATCAGTTTATGTGTATGATAAATTTTCTGAAAAATCAGATCAATTAATTGAAAAATTATTAAAAAAACTTAAAAACATTGAAGTCAAAAAAGCAAAAAGTGCTGAAGAATTACTCAAAGAAGCAGAGGTTGTGATTACAGCCACCACCTCTATGGAACCTGTTCTTCCTGATGAAGAGAGATTGTTTCTGGGGAAACATATTGTCGGGATAGGGTCTTATAAACCGGATATGAGGGAATTTCCAAAAGCCCTTTTTAAAAACATCAAAACCCTGGCTGTAGATACTGAATACGCCCACATTGAATCTGGAGACCTTAAGGTTCCTTTGGAGAAAGGGTGGATTCAAGAAGACCAAATCCTGACCTTAGGTAAAGTGATAATGGAAAAATCATTTATAAATCAAGAGAGAGAAGGAACCACTGTTTTTAAATCTGTGGGCATGGCTCTTTTTGATGCGGTGGTTTCCGAATTCATTTATCAGAAGGCCAGAGAAAAGGATTTGGGCCAGGAGGTTCATTTTTAGTTTAAGGAATAAATGATCATGAAATGGAAACCTCCTTCAAACTGGAAAGTGATTGAAACTTTGGATGGCCATGCAGCCGGGGAGCCTCTAAGACTGATAACAAAAGGACTGCCTGATATACCAGGAAATACCATTCTCCAAAAGCGTCAGTATTTCCGCCAGCATTTTGATATGATCCGCACTGGATTGATGTGGGAACCGCGCGGACATGCGGATATGTACGGAGCTGTGATCACAGACCCGGTGACTGAGGATGGAGATTTTGGCGTCTTTTTTCTTCACAATGAAGGTTATTCCACCATGTGCGGTCACGCCATTATTGCTTTGGCAAAAATGACTCTGGATACAGGAATGGTTGAAAAAAATGGAGATAATCCCGAATTAAAAATGGATACTCCCGCTGGCAGGGTCAAAGCCACTGCCTTTAGGAAAAATGGAAAAGTAAGGCGGGTATCTTTTTTAAATGTTCCTTCTTTTGTTTACTTGAAAGACCAGCAGATCCAAGTCCCTGATTTGGGCTGGGTGAATTATGATATTGGTTTTGGGGGAGCTTTTTATGCCTTTTGTCAGGCTGAGGAATTGGATGTTTTATTAAAGCCCGAGCATTTCCATCGTTTGATTTTCCTGGGGCGTTCTATAAAGAAAGCAGTCATGGATTCTGTGGATATCAAACATCCTTTAGAAGAGGAGCTTGGATATTTATACGGCACGATTATCACAGGGCTGCCTGAAAAACCCTCCAACCACAGCCGGAATGTATGTGTATTTGCAGATGGAGAAGTGGACAGATCCCCCACAGGAACCGGAGTGAGCGCCAGGGCAGCTATTCATCACTCAAAAGGAGAGATAAAAAAAGGGGAAACTCTGGTCATAGAAAGCATCATTGGGACCGAGTTTAAAGTGAGCGTGAAAGAGGTGACAACGTTCGGACCTTATAGGGCTGTTATTCCTGAGGTCACAGGTAGTGCTTCCATTACTGGGAAGCATAGGTTTTATTTCGATCCTGATGATCCGCTAAAAAAAGGGTTCATTCTCCGGTAATCATTAATTTTGTATTATTATCTACTTAAGAAGCGGAATATAGTGGTCTTGGTGTATTTTTCGCCTGGTTTGAGGATGGTGGAAGGAAATTCTGGGTGATTGGGTGAATCCGGGTAATGCTGGGGCTCTAGGCAAAACCCAAAATGTTTTTTATAGACTTTCCCTGCTTTTCCCGTGATGCTCCCATCGAGAAAGTTACCTGAATAAAACTGAATCCCAGGGTCTGTGGTGTGAATTTCCATAACTCGTCCTTTATCTGGTTCAGTGACCCTGGCCGCAAGTTTTAAGGTTCCTTTTTTGCCGCTGAGAACAAAATTGTGGTCATATCCTCCAGGAACCTGGTCAATGTGTTTGCTAATAGCGGTGGGTGAGGTGAAATCAAAAGGAGTGCCTTTGACCAGGAGAATCTCACCGCTGGGTATGAGTTCAGAGTCAACTGGAGTGTACTTTTCCGCGTTTAAGTAAACGATATGGTCTAGGATATCCCCGCTTCCCTGACCTTCTAAATTGAAATAGCTGTGATGGGTCAGATTAACCGGCGTGGGTTTATCTGTTTGGGCTTCATAGTTGATTTTAAGTTCATTGTTAATATGGAGGGTGTAAGTCACAGTGCAGGACAGATTTCCCGGATATCCTTCTTCACCATCAGGGCTTAAATAGCTGAAGCTTATCCCCACTGAGTCTTCTTTTTCAAATGGTTTGGCATCCCACACTCTTTTATCAAATCCCTTAATACCCCCGTGGAGGTGATTGTTATTGTCATTCTTGGTCAATGAATACTCCTCTCCGTTCAGAGTGAATTTTCCATCTTTGATTCGGTTGGCGTAGCGTCCTATTGTGGCGCCAAAGTAAGGAGTTTCTTTGAGATATTCTTGTAAATGATCATATCCTAAAGTGATGTCAGCCTTCTCTCCATTCTTATCCGGAACAATAAGTGAAACTAGAATAGCGCCGTAATTTGTGATCTCAGCCTTCATTCCATTCGGATTTGTTAAGATATAGAGATCAATTTTTTGTCCATCCGGCGTGGTGCCGAATTCTTTTTTTTCAAGGGTCATGGTCATTTTTCCTTTCTCCAAAGTTTCGGGGACTTTGTGTTCTTGTTTTCCTTTACAAGCTGAGAAAATGAATAATAATGACAAAAAAATAAAAAATAATACTGAGAAATACTTATTTTGCATCACCTTTTCTCCTTTTGAAATATAAAGAAAGTTTAAAACAAATTCAAATCTTTCGCAACGAATAGGCTGGAAAATAGGGCTTCTCACCAGAAAATTGAGATAAATTGTAACGTTTACCCTATTTATTTCGTATATATAATAAACAACCTTAATGCTGAATCGAGAGAAGTGAATAATCATATGAAAGGATTATACTCATGAAGCAGCTTGCTTTTGTTCTATTTGTTTTATATTTCGTGTGTGTGGGAGCGCTTCGGCCTTGCTACCCTCAGGAACTAGATATTAATGAGTTAAAGAAGGATGCTCCGAAAGTCTATATTGACTGCTCCTACTGTGATATTGATTACATTAGAAAAGAAATCACTTTTGTCAATTATGTGAGAGACCGAAAAGAAGCGGATGTCCATGTGCTGATCACAACTCAGCCCACAGGAGGCGGAGGAACAGAGTACACTCTTTCTTTTATTGGAAGAGGTGATTTCGCAGATATTAATTCCACTCTGCGGTTTTTCACCCAAAAGACAGAAACTGAAGATGAAATCCGTCAGAAACTGGTTAAGACCCTGAGGATGGGTCTGGTCTCTTTTGCAGCCAACACCCCTATCTGTGACCGGATATCCGTGGAATTTAAGGAAGAAGTCAAACCCACAGCCGTTGAAGACAAATGGGATTTCTGGGTGTTCAGTTTGAGCGCCAGCAGTTTCTTAAACGGACAGAGCACCACCAATATGGCCAGTATTAATGGTAATTTCTCAGCCAACCGGGTCACTCCTGAATCAAAACTTCGCATGGGACTATCCGCCAGTTATTCTGAGAATAATTTTGAAATCGAGGACACCACCATCACCAGCACTTCAGACAGCAAGAGTTTCAGCGGATTGTATGTGAAAAGCATCAACGATCACTGGTCTTTGGGTGGATTTTTGAGTCTTTCTTCTTCCACTTACCGAAATATCCAGTTCATGGTGGCTCCCTGCCCGGCTGTGGAGTATAATTTTTTCCCCTATTCAGAATCCACTCGAAGGCAGCTTCGGTGCCTTTACCGGATCGGATATTCTTTTAATAACTACAAAGAAGAGACTATTTTTGAAAAAAACAGAGAAAATTTGTTTTTTGAATCTCTGTCCTTCACCCTTGAATTGAAAGAGCCCTGGGGAACCATCAGTACTACTTTAGAAGGCTCTCATTATTTTCACGATTTTTCAAAAAATCGTTTGGAGCTTTCAGGGGACCTTTCCTTAAGACTGATCAAAGGACTTTCTCTGAATGTGTTTGGATCCTATTCCCGGATCCATGACCAGCTTTCTCTTCCCAAAGGCGGAGCTACTTATGAAGAAATTTTGTTGCAGAGAAAAGAACTGGCTACAGAATACAGTTATTTTGCTTACATCGGACTGAGCTATACTTTTGGTTCCATATACAGCAATGTAGTGAATCCCAGGTTTGGAAACGGGAACAGCGGCACAACCATCATCATCCATTAACCTGACTTATTCACAAGTCGAGGTTGCTGCAGATGCAAGGCACAGGGTGCGAAGCTGTGGTCCTTCACCGCAAGTACCCTGTAACGAAGCAGATGCAGTGAGATCGGCTTGCCTTAATGGTAAAAAAATGGCGATTAAAATGAAAATAGAAACAAACAAAAACATTTCAGTTGTCATTTTTTTCAAAAGCATGTGTATCCTTAAAGTCAAAACAAAAAAATGCTCATCGCCATTTTTTTATGAATAGTTCAGGTTAATAAATCTTGACATATTCCCTGATCGTAATAGACTTGGTTATCTTGGATTATTCTTAGAAAGGAGTGGATATTGAGAGAACTCAAAAGGATCATATTTATCGTGTTCAGTCTGTTCATGGCCATTATTTTTATCCCTGGTCTGAAGGCAGAAACAAAGGGAATATCTCACGGTCAAAGGTATGATCGGCTTATTATTCGGAATGTGATTTGCGTGGACGGAAATGGCACTCCGGCTGAGGGGCCTATGGATGTGATTGTAGAAAAAAATATTATTCAATCTGTCCGGAGAGCCAGAACAGGCGATGAGGCTTATGAGAAAGAAGAACATGTGATTGATGGGACCGGAATGTATTTGCTTCCGGGCTTGATCAATATCCATGCTCATATTCACGACAGCCGGGCAGGGCATCCGCTGCCTTTTGAGTATATTTACAGTTTGTGGTTGGGATGCGGCATCACCACAGTCAGGGATGTGGGAAGTAATTACGAAAAGACTTTAAAAGAACGGGAGAAAAGCAGAGAAGGGCAGATTGATGCGCCCCGGATTTTTCTTTATATGCGCGCAGGAGGAAGAACTCCCGAAGAAGGAAGAAAGAGCGTTCAGCAGATTAAAAAAGCAGGAGGGGATGGAGTTAAAATTTTTGGATTGGATCGAGATATCATGAAAGCCATATTGGACGAAGCCCATAAATTAGGACTCCGGGTGGCTCATCATGTGGGGGTGGAAGAAACCGATGCTTGGGATGATGCTGAATTTGGAACCACTACAATCGAGCACTGGTATGGAGTTCCTGATGCTGCACTCAAAGGCTCACAGAATTTTCCATACTGGTACAATTACAGCAATGAAAGCCACCGTTTCCGTTACGCAGGACGTCTTTGGAGAGAAGCAGATCCTGAAAAGCTGGATAAGGTGCTTCGAACTTTGGTTGAAGCTGGAGTAGCCTGGTGTCCGACTTTTGTAATCTATGAATCAAGCCGGGATTTCCAGAGAGCCATGACACAGCCGTGGTTTGAGGAATACCTACATCCTGCAGTCAGGGAATATTTTATGCCCAATCCAGCCCATCATGGATCCTATCAGTGGAACTGGTCCACCACAGATGAAGTTTATTGGAAAGAAAATTACCAAATTTGGATGGATGCGGTACGTAAATTTGCTGAATCAGGCGGAGTGGTTGGAGTAGGAGAAGATGCGGGATATATCTATCAACTGTATGGATTCAGTGTGATTCGCGAATTGGAGCTTCATCAAGAAGCTGGATTTCATCCCATAGATGTTATCATGCATGCTACAGGCAACAATGCTCAAATCCTGGGGATGGAGAAAAAACTGGGAAGGATTCGGACCGGGCATTTGGCAGATCTTATCCTGGTGGACGGGAATCCTCTAGAGAATCTAAAGTTCTTATATCCCACCGGAGTTTTGGACATAAAAGATGGAAAACTCATAACCAGAGGTGGAGTGAAGTGGACCATCAAGGATGGTATTGTGTACAGCGCTCCAAAGATGATGGAGAATGTGAAACGGATTGTTCAGGAAGCTGAATCATTTCTCAAAACCAAATAAGTCATCAATTGGAACAGATATCATCTTAGCCACACCAGTTTTTTGGTGGTAGCTGGTGACATCTTTAAGTACTTCGTCTATTCTTGAGATCATGTCCTTTTGAGTGGCTATCAGGATGGTTTTATTAGTGGGGCTGCTCCCTGCAAAAAAGTCCCGGAGTCCGGCAAAAATTGGGATGTCATGACTGACAATATGGCCCATTCCCACAGAGTCCAAAACAGTGGCTCCGGGCACTCCGATTTCCAGAAACGCAGCAAGAAGATCATCCAGATATTCGATTTTATTCAAAAAAATAATGATTAATTTCATATTTAAGGTTCCTTCACTCAACTGAAATGTTTGTTTTCATACTCTGTAAAAACATCTATTACATTTTGGCTGTTTTTGCATTTGGTTAATTTTTTTCTGAGTTTTTTGTCGTGTAAAATGCGGGACAGCCGGGCTAAAAGGCTGATCTGGGTGGTGACTTTTTTTTCAGGACACAAAAGTAGAAACACCAGATTGACGGATTTTTTATCTAAAGCCTCAAAGTCCACACTTTTTTCTGGAATCCCAAAAGCAAAATAGACTTTTTGGATACTTTTCATTCGAGCATGAGGAATGGCCACATGATGGCCAATGGCTGTGGTTTCGATCTTTTCCCGACCCAAGAGGTTTTGAATGGTTTCTTCTTTGTCAATCTCAGGGTATTTATGGGCTATCAGTTCTAACAGTTCCTCTATGACTTCGTATTTTTTTTGTTTTTGGAGGGGAATTTTTATACAGTCTTTATCCAAATAATGAGAAATACGCATCATGAACTCCTTTGGGCCTGAGTTTCGCCTGCCTTTTTCAAGCCGTATTTAAAAGTTATGGGTCCTATGATCTGGTTCATGATAATAGCAGCCACCAGTATGGTCTGTACTGAAGGACCGATCTCTGGAAACCGGCGGGCCACTTCTGCAAGCAGACCTAAGCTGACCCCAGCTTGGGTTATAAAACATAACCAGACGTTTTTATATATTTTTGGCTCGGTTTTTGCAAGTTTTCCGCTCACATGGGTACCAAAATAGATTGATATGAGGCGGACTCCAAAGACAACCAAGCCTAAAAGCCATCCGGTGCGAAGAACATTCAAATTCATGGAAGCACCAGTCAGGGCAAAAAATGCAATATATATGGGAAGTGAAACCCGGTCCATTCTTTGGAGAAAAATTTCTCCCTGTTTGGAGAAATTCTGCACAGTGAATCCGGAAGCCATACAAATGAGAAGAGGTTCCAGCTCAAGTCTTGCATCATGCACCTGTTGCAAATAATCCCCTAGAAGATGGGAAAATTCAATCACAATAAATCCCATAGCAATGATGACTACGGCAAATTCTATATGGACTTTTTCTATAAGAAAAACAATAAATTTTCCTAATATAAATCCAACAAAAAATGCAAGTGTGACCTCAAATAATAACGAAAACATCAAAGCTAGGTTCATGCCGCCTTTTCCTGCGATAACGACCTGAGCTAAAGAGATCACTACAGCGAATAGTATAATTATCAAGACATCCATGGCTACAATAACACTGAGAACAGTATCTGTATAACGTCCTTTAGCTTTGGTCTCGCTGATAATAGCTATTGCTGAAGATGGGGAGCAGGCTACTGCAATGGTTCCAAATATGGCTGAAATGGCAAGCCTTACAGGCGGACTAAAGTCACTCATAAAAGGCATATTGCCTGAGAGTAAAAATACGATAGTTGTGGTTATAGTAAACACAGATACGATGATCCCAGGTATGAAATAGAGTACGGACTTAAAGACTTTTTGTATATTTTTTATTCGCAGTTCCCCTCCTGCACAGAAGGCAATAAAAGCCAGAGCTAATTTATTGATGAAACCAAGACTGTGTACTTCTTGAAGAGAATATAAGTTCAAAAAAAACGGGCCCATAAATAAACCTGCTAAAATGTATCCTACGATCCTAGGGGAGCCGATTTTTTCCAAAAGAAAACCAAAACAGTAGGCCGCTAGCAGGATAAGCCCCAGGACTAAGGCAGGACAGTTTTTCTGGGACTCACCCAATCCCAAGTGAACGAGAAGCATTATTGAAGCAATGACCAGAATAAGCGCGAGTATTTTGTTTATCATGTTTTTTGTTGGGTTATGTTTGGCTGCCCTTTAAAATCAAGGGGTTTGGGATTTTCCAAGTGAAAAAGGATAAGAGTTGGACTTATCACTTCATTGAGAATCATCGATATGATGACCACTGTTACTAAATAGTCTGATAAAGAAGGATAAAAAATAGAGAAGCTGATGATGATAGCCACAGCAAATCCTCCTTCTGATAAAAGTCCCAGCCCAGTGGTCCATGGAACATGAAATTCGGATTTAAAGGATCGAGTGGCTGCCCATACTCCCCCTAACTTGCCCAATAATCTGGATAGAAAATAAAATCCTGTGATGATGAGAATAAAATCAAACTTGAGAGACCAGCCAGCTCCAATGATCACCAGCATGATGATGTAAATGGATTTTTCAGATTGGACCATGATCTCCAGGGCTCTCAACCGGTGCCGGCAGAAATTAGCAGTGATTAATCCGCATATAAAGCCGATGAGAAGAGGAGAATGGTTGGTTTTCATGGCCAGTCCACCTCCAAATAAAACAGTACCGATGATGAAAACCACAAATTCCTGTTGAGAAAACTTGGTTTTACTCAAGATGATGAATATGAAGGCAGCCACCATCCCAATGATAAGAGCTAATAAAATCCATTCCAAAGAATCCATCAAATCGAATTTTGTGATGCCGGAGTAGGGAAAAATAAAAAATGCCAGAGCAAAAAAAGTCAAAGCAAAAATACCGTCGATGCCTGAGATGTAATTCAGAAGCGAGAAAAGCTTTCGGTTATTGAATTTGTAATTATTGCAGACAATGGCCAGGGCAGATTGAGCGGAACACACAGAGGCGCTGCCCAGGGCAAGAGAGATGATCAGTATGGTGTTATTGGGAAGAGAAGAAAAAGTTTGGAATGAAAAAAAGATGACCGGAGTGACAATAATAAAAGTAACCAGAGCTTGGATAACTGAAATAGAAAAAAAGAAGCGGGGAAGATTTTTGAGGCTCTTGAAATCAAACTGAAGTCCGAATAAAAAACCTATCCAGGAAAGGCCAAAAAACAAAAAAGGCAGTAAACTGGTTAATATTTTGGGGTCAATCAAATTAAGCCCCATTTTACCTAAAAGCACACCCATGAATATGTATTCTGTGCCGGTGAAGATGATGTTTCTAAAGCCAAGCGGGAGCTTCCGATCGAGAAAAGTGAGACGGGAGCCAATAAGGGCTATGACGGTGATGATGACAATGGTGATTAGTAATTTCATGCCATTTAAAATCTTTGTGTATATTATTAAGGATTATTTTTTGTTTTTCAATTGATTTGATGATATAAAATGTATCTGGGATATAAAAAAAATGGACTGGGGAGGAGACATGAGAAAAATAGACTGGGCCGTCGGAATTTTTTTAATTGGGTTTGCTTTCGTTTTTATGACCTGCAAAAAAGAAGAGTCTGTCTTAGTTGTCAAAAAACCTCCCGTAGATGTTAAGAACAATCACTACATAAGCAATCGAGAACCGCTGATTCGAACTCCTTTTATCAAATTGCCAGTGGGCAAAGTCAAGCCCCAAGGATGGCTGCTGAAGCAGCTTGAGCTCCAAGCCCAAGGGTTTCATGGACATCTTGATGAAATAAGCCAATTTCTTGAAAAAGAAAACAATGCCTGGCTCGATCCAGAAGGAAAGGGAGAAAGGGGTTGGGAGGAAGAACCATACTGGCTAAAAGGATTCAGTAACTGCGGTTATTTACTTGGAAATGAGAGGATGATCAAGGAATCTCGTATATGGATCGAGGGAGCTCTCAGCAGCCAGCAGCCGGACGGCTGGTTTGGCCCGGCTTATAGAAGCGGCGGTGCGGCCACAAAGCTTAAGGGACGTACGGATTTATGGCCGAACATGATCATGCTGTTCTGTCTTCAGGACTATTATGAGTATACAGGAAGCAAGGACGATCGGGTTGTCTCATTGATGACAGATTATTTTAAATACCTGTCCGACATTCCGGATGAAGATTTTCTGAAGGGTTACTGGCCTAGAATGAGAGCCGGCGATATGCTGTCCAGTGTGATCTGGCTGTACAACCGGACCGGAGATCAGTGGCTTTTGGATTTTGCAAGGAAAGTCCATCGAAACACGGCTGAATGGGAAAAGGATGTGATCAACTGGCATAATGTGAACATTTCTCAGGGATTTGGGGAACCAGCCACCTATTACCAAGTGTCCAAACAGGAATCGCACCTTAAAGCTGCTGAAAGAAACTGGCAGAAGGTCAAGGAACTCTATGGTCAAGTTCCAGGCGGAATGTTTGGAGGGGATGAAAACTGCCGGGAGGGATACACCGGTCCCAGACAGGCTGTGGAGACCTGCGGCATGGTGGAGATGATGCTTTCTGAAGAGGTTCTTCTTATGATATCCGGGGATGTCAAATGGGCAGACCGGTGTGAGGATGTGGCTTTTAACTCCTATCCTGCGTCCATGACGCCTGATTTAAAGGCGCTTCGGTATTTAACCGCTCCCAATTTGGTTGTTTCAGACAGTCAAAGCAAAGCCCCGGGTTTTCAGAATGGAGGGCCCATGCTCTGGATGAATCCCCACAGACACCGCTGCTGTCAGCACAATTCAGGACACGGATGGCCTTATTTCACCCAACACTTATGGGCAGCCACCCATGACAATGGATTGGGTGCGGTGATCTATGCCCCTTCTGAAGTCACGGCTGAAGTGGGGGAGGGGACTCAAGTGGTCATCACTGAAAAAACACCGTATCCATTTGATGAAAAAATTGAGTTTGAGATTTCCACCCTAAAAAAGGTGAAATTTCCACTTTACCTGAGAATTCCTGGATGGTGTCAGAAAGCCGGAATTGAGATAAATGAAAAAGAAATAGAAATTGATTCTAAGCCGAATTCTTTCCTCTGCATCAACCGGGAGTGGCAGGATGGAGACCGGGTGAAACTCACCTTGTTTATGGATGTAAGCATCACCCATTGGACAAAGAATCTCAACAGTGTGTCCATAAACCGGGGCCCTCTGACTTATTCCCTTAAAATCGGAGAGAAATATATCCGGAATGGAGGAACCGATCAATGGCCGGCTTGGGAGATTTATCCCACCACTGGCTGGAACTATGGACTGCTGCTTAAAGACGGGAAGCCGGCAGATGGAGTTCAGGTCCAAAAACAGCCTTGGCCTAAAGATGACCAGCCTTTTAAAGTGGATTCCGCCCCTATTGAAATAAAACTCAAGGCTAGAAAAATACCTGAGTGGCAGCAGGATCATTTAGGGTTAGTGGGAAAACTGCAGTCTAGTCCTGTCCAAACTAATCAGCCTGTAGAGACCGTTACGTTGATTCCTATGGGCTGCGCCCGCCTGAGAATATCTGCTTTTCCTTATGTGCTCCCGGATGGATCTGGTCATGAATGGGAGGAGCCAGAAAAAGAGGATGAATCCTGATTATTTTCTTGCTTTTGATATTGGTGCGGAGAGCGGCAGAGCTCTCTTGGGAGAGCTGAAAAAGGATCAGATCCAGGTCAAAGAAATCCATCGATTCAGAAACAGGATGATTTCTAAAGGAAACCGTGTTGTTTGGGATGTATTTGATTTATTTGATGAGATAAAGAAAGGGTTGAGGAAATGTGTGGAAGAGCATACAAAGTCTATCAGCAGTATGGGCATAGATACTTGGGGAGTGGATTTTGGTTTGTTTGATAAAAAAGGAGACCTGATCTCTCTTCCTTTTGCCTACAGAGACAAAAGAAACAAGAAAGCTATGGAAGAGTTTCTGAAAAAAACATCTCCCAAAAAAATCTATGAGTTGACCGGAATCCAGTTTCTCCAGTTCAACTCGATCTTTCAGCTTTATGCTGTGAAGACCCAAAATCCTGAAATCATGAACAAAACCAAAGACCTTTTGTTTATGCCGGATATATTCAATTATTTTCTAACAGGAAAAATGTCCACTGAATTTTCATATGCCACCACTTCTCAGCTTTTTAATCCCCGAAAGGACAACTGGGAAGAACAGCTTTTTAAAGCCTTGGATGTGCCTGTTTCCATCATGAAAGAGGTAGAGACAGGGGGAAAAGAGTTAGGTTTGATTAAAAAGTCAGCAGCGAAAGAGATCGGGATAAAGCCCTTACCTGTTGTGCTGACCGCTGCTCATGACACCGCCTCTGCCGTGGCTGCTGTTCCGGCTCAAGGAAATGACTGGGCTTTTATCAGCTCCGGTACTTGGTCTATCATGGGTGTTGAGCTCAATTCTCCTCTTATAACTGAGGAAAGCTTTAAGCTTAATTTTACCAATGAAGGAGGCTTGGGGCATCGATTCAGGTTATCCAAGAACATCACAGGTTTGTGGCTGCTCCAGGAGTGCCGAAAGAAATGGAGTGTGAAAAGAAAGATAGGGTATGGTGAGTTAATGAAAAAGGGGCACTCAGCCAAGCCTTTTAAATCCTTTATTGATCCGGATCATCCTTTGTTTCTTAAACCCTTAGACATGACAAAGGCTATAGTCCGGTTCTGCCAAAAGACCGGACAGGCCTGCCCCACAAATACGGCTGAGTTTGTGCGGTGCATCCTAGAGAGTCTGGCTTTAAAATACCGATATGTGTTTGATGAGCTCTGTTCTCTTTCTCCCATTTCCATAAGAAAAATTCACATCATAGGCGGGGGTTCCCGCAACCGTGTCCTGTGTCAGTTCACAGCTGATGCTCTGGGAATCCCTGTTATAGCCGGTCCGGCTGAGGCAACAGGTGTGGGCAATATTATGATCCAAGCTGCAGCAAAGAATAAGGTGGATTCTTTAGAAAACATGCGGTCTGTGATTTCAGATTCTTTTGACCTTCAAGTTTATATGCCTGAGAGAATCGATGAATGGGAGAAGAATTATGAAAGATTTCGCATCCTATGTGAAGGAGGATTTATTGAATTTTAAAAAAATTGAACAAGCCTACAAAGAGGCGGCCCAAAAGTATAGTGATATAGGCACTGATACAGAAAAAGCTTTCAGTATATTGAAGAACATCTCTTTATCCATTCACTGCTGGCAGGGAGATGATGTGTCTGGCTTTGAAAAACCTGGTTCTAAACTCAAAGGAGGAGGTATAGAAGTCACTGGGAATTATCCAGGCCGGGCCAGGACTCCTGAACAGCTCCGTCAGGATTTAAAAAAAGTTTATTCCTTATTACCCGGAAGTCACAGACTGAACCTCCATTCCATGTATGGGGAATTTGGAAATAAGTCTATAGACCGGGATGAAATAAAGCCTGAGTATTTTAAAGGCTGGATCAATTGGGCTAGAGAAAATTCACTCAAACTGGATTTCAACTGCACCTGTTTTTCCCACCCTTTGGCTGATTGGGGTTTCACCTTAAGCAGCAAGGACCCCAACGTCCGCTCTTTTTGGATAGAGCATGTCCAAAGATGCCGCGAAATAGGAGTTTATATGGGACAAGAGTTGGGAAGCTTCTGCATCCATAACCTATGGATCCCTGACGGGTCCAAAGATATTCCTGTTGACAGAAAAGGACACAGAGAGCTTCTCAGAGAATCTCTGGATGAGATCTTTAAACAGGAATATCCGGAGCAGGAGCTTAAGGATTCGTTGGAGAGTAAGCTTTTTGGCATTGGAAGTGAGTCCTATGTGGTGGGATCCCATGAGTTTTATATGGGATATGCTTTAAAAAACCATAAAATGATCTGTTTGGACACAGGGCATTTCCATCCCACAGAAAATGTCGGGGATAAGATCTCAGCGGTTCTTCAATTTTCAGATGAGCTCCTTCTTCACCTAAGCCGCGGCGTGAGATGGGACAGCGACCATATCGTTATTTTAGATGACCCCACCCGAAATCTTTTTGAAGAAGTGATTCGGGGTGGTTATCTGGATCGAGTTCATGTGGCTTTGGATTTTTTTGACGCCAGTCTGAACCGGGTGGGGGCTTGGGTCATTGGAGCCAGAGCGGTTTTAAAAGCCCTCCTGTCCTCTCTTTTGGAACCCAGAGAAAGGCTTTTAAAAGCGGAGAATGCAGGAGATTACTTTTCCCGGCTGGCTATTTTGGAAGAACTCAAGACTATGCCTTTGGGAGCGGTGTGGGATTATTTTTGCGCTCTCATGGATGTTCCTGCCGGAGACAAATGGATCAAAGAAGTTATCCAATATGACCTTGAGGTCACCAAAAATCGCCCCTAAAAACAGCGCCGCAATGCATATTCAATGTTTTTTGCCATGGTTAATCTCAATTAAAATTTTGACAAAATTCAAACAAACGTTTGACTTTTGATTTCAGATAATAAAAAATCCAAGTAATCCCATTTAATTAATATTGTTTGGAGGATTCAATGAATGAAAGGGGAGATGTGAACAAAGAGTCCGGATTTTTTCATAAATTCCTGAGATTGTTTACAGAAGTCTATCCTGGTGAAGGGGTCACGGCTTTACTGCTGACATTGAACATTTTTTTAATACTGGGAGCTTACTACATCATAAAAATCGTGAGGGATTCATCCATTCTTACAGAATGGGGACCTGAGACCAAGAGTTATCTTTATGGGGTTATTTCGATTCTGCTCATTTTTGTGATCAAAGCCTTCAGTTATATATCGTCAAAAGTTTCCCGACAAAAACTCATTGCCTGGGTCACTCTGTTTTTTATTTCCAATCTGATCCTTTTTTCTGTTTTAAATCTGTTCGGAATCTCTTTCAGCACCATCAGCATCATATTTTTTATTTGGGCCAGTATTTTTAATGTGGTGATCATTGCTCAGTTCTGGGGTTTTGCCAATGACATCTATTCAGAAAGTGCTGGAAAGCGACTTTTTCCCATCATTGCTTTTGGAGCCACTTTCGGTGCTTTTGTGGGTTCTTATGGCTTCAAACGGCTTGAGCACTTGATGGGATTGTATCAGCTTCTCCTGGTGTCTGCGGCTGTGCTGGGATTTTGCATCTTTCTAACCTATGTCATCCACAAAAGAGAAATCGAGGGAAAAGAGGAAGCTGGCCCCGAAGTTCCTTTGAAGCAAGAACCGGCTGAAAAAGAGAAGCCCCTGAAAAAAGGAGGGGGATTTAAACTGGTTTTTAAAAAGCGTTATCTTCTTTACATTGCTCTGTTTGTTCTTCTTTTAAACCTCATCAACACCAATGGAGGATATATATTGGACCGTGTGATCAAGAACAGAGCTGTGGAAGCGGTTCAAGCAGGAACAGCCGGAGGTCTTTCCGTAGAACAGATCATAGGCAGCTTCTATTCTGATTTTTACATGATCATGAACCTGATGGCTATGTTTATTCAACTGTTTTTAGTGTCCCGAATATTCAAGTGGTTTGGCGTGAGAACAGCGGTGTTTATCCTTCCTTTTATTGCCCTGGGAGGATATTTTTTCATCAGTTTGGGAGCTTCATTGGTTTTGGTCAAGTGGATCAAGTCATTGGAAAATGGAACAGATTATTCTTTGATGAACACCACCCGGCATGCTCTCTTTCTCCGAACCACAAGGGAGGAAAAGTACAAAGCCAAAGCAGCCATAGACACTTTTTTTCATCGGGCTGGAGACGTCACGCACAGTTTGATTGTTTTTCTGTGGGCTCAGTTTATACTGGTGGAAAGTTTTGCCAAGTTTAATATCATCATGGCTGTGGTTTGGATTCTTCTGGGGGTATTGATCGTCCGGGAGCATAAAAAGCTGTCAAAAAGACAAAACCAATCTCTTCCCTCTGAACAAGGATAGATTTCGCCCTTTCAACAAATTAAGCTAAGGAATGGTTCTGTAGGATTCAATAACCCGAATAACGATCATAACCACCCCCAGCACAATAAAAGTGATGCCAATGGCTTTGGCCATCACCTCTTCTTTAACTCGATTTGCAAATCGGGCGCTTAAGGTCCCTCCAAATATGGCGCTTATCCCAATAATTAATCCAGCAATAGGCCTAATGTTGCCGTGAAGAGCGTATCCAATAGCTCCAGAACTGGCTGTAATGGCCATGATGAGGACAGATGTTCCCACAGCCAGATGAAGGGGAAAATTTAATATAAAAACCAGGATCATAAAAACAAAGCCCCCTCCTCCTGCGCCCAAAAGTCCGGTTAAAATACCCACCATGAAACCCAAAAACAGGGAAGTGATGATTTTTTGGGCTGTGGTTTTAAATTTGAATATCTTTTTGAATTTTTGAACAATAAATTCCCTGTCTATTCCTTTTCTCCATATAAAGATTCCTAAAAGAATCATGTAGATTCCAAAGATTCTCACAAGTCCCAGTTCTGGAATTCGGTCTGAAAACAAGGCTCCTAATTGAGCCCCTACCACAGCACTCACAGCGATCCACATACCTGATTTTAAGGCAATGTTATCGTGTCTGTGATAAGAGTAGGCGATGGCAGCCGGCGCAAGTACATCCACCATCAAGCTGGTTCCTATGCAGTCGTGAACCGGATAATTCAGCACCATATTAAGCAGAGGAACCACCACCATAACCCCTGAAGAGCCTGTGATTCCAGTCAAGATCCCCGTGAATATTCCAATAAGGACCATTACCGCCAAATTGATGAAAGTCATGATTTTGATATTATTAAAGGCTCATATTATATCAAAGAAACCCGGGAAGGGAAGGAAAGATATTTATTTGATCTTGAGCACCAGTACGGATTTTGCCGGAAGTTCAAATTTTACAGTGTTGTTTTCCAGTACTGCATTACTAAATTCTGAAGGCTTGACGGTATCTGGATTTTGGAAGGCATTGTGAGCGGTCATATCTTTTGATGTCAAGATTTGTCCGGTTATGGTTTGAGCCTTCATTCCCCGCAGCTCGCAGGTGATTGGAGTGGATTGGTTAGGATTGAGATTGCAGAGGGAGATATGTATTTCCCCTTGACTGTTTTTGGACGCGGATGCGCTGATTTGAGGGATGCTTTTTTGATCATATTTGTACTGAGGACAATCCAATTCCAAAGGAATGAATGTGGCATCTTGATGAACTTTATACAGGTCAAAAACATGATAAGTGGGGGTCAAGATTATTTGTTCATCTTTAGTGAGGATGAGTGCCTGCAGCACATTGATGGTTTGGGCCAGGTTAGCCATTTTAACCCTGTCACCATGTTGATTAAAGATATTGAGGGTCAGTCCAGCCACCAGCGCATCCCGGAGTGAGTTCTGTTGATAGAGAAAAGCGGGATTCGTGCCCGGTTCCACTTCATACCAGGTGCCCCATTCATCCACCACCATTCCCACTCTTTTCTGTGGGTCGTATCGATCCATAATGGTGGAATGCCGGGAGATCAGCTCATCCATAAACAGCGCTTTATCCAGGGTCTCAAACCATTCTTTTTCTCCAAACTCGGTAGCTGAATTTTTATCTCCCCATCCTCCGGGAACCGTGTAGTAATGAAAGCTCAAGCCGTTCATGGTGCGGCCAGCTCTTTTCATCAGAATTTCAGTCCATTCATAATTTTCTCCGTAGCTTCCGCAGGCGATCTTGTAAATCCGGTTTCCGGAATAATTCCGGACATAGGTCTGGAATCTCCGAAAGATATCTGCATAGTACTCGGGCCGCATGTTTCCCCCGCATCCCCAGTTCTCATTCCCGATGCCAAAAAAGGGAAGCTTCCACGGCTCGTCTTTTCCATTTTTACGGCGCCAATCGGCCATAGGGCTTTTTCCGTCAAAAGTGATGTATTCCACCCACTGTTTCATCTCTTGGACGGTTCCGCTGCCCACATTTCCGCAGATGTAAGGTTCACACCCGACCTGATCACAGAGGTCCAGAAACTCGTGAGTCCCAAAGTGATTGTTTTCCGTGACTCCGCCCCAATGGGTGTTCACCAGAGTGGGACGCTCATCCAGAGGACCGACTCCGTCTTTCCAGTGATACTCATCCGCAAAGCATCCCCCGGGCCATCGAAGGACTGGAACTTTGATTTTTCGGAGAGCTTCCACAATGTCATCTCTGATCCCCCGGGTGTTGTTTATGGGGCTGTCTGGG